>NZ_FMYU01000006.1:0-25872 GCF_900101285.1 Desulfurella multipotens | reverse complement strand
ACTAATACAATAATCTTTTTAATTTGTCAAGTAAAAAAATCATGTAATAAAAATGTTATGTACAAGGATTAATCGGGTGATTAATTTGAATTTTGGTTATTGCGTTGTTGTCTAAAATCAGAAAATTTTTCGTTTATATAATTGAGGGTAACAAAATGAAGGGCTTATTGTTTGTTGCTACACCAAAAAGTATAGTTTCACGAAAAGATAATAACATATGTGTATATAATGAAAATGGTCAATTTAAATTTCCAATTGGTTCTATCGAACATGTTTTTTTGTTAGGTGGTATTAACATCACAACACCTACAATTAAATTTTTAAATACATTTGGTAAGTGCGTGTTTTTGTTAAATCAATTTGGCAAGCTTATTACGGCAATTATACCTGAGCATATTGGCAGTGATTATTCTCTAAGACTGGCCCAATACAAAATTATGCTCTCACAGCAATCAAAAATTCATCTAGTAAATTTTCTATTAAAAGAAAAAGCAAAAAGCGTGGGTTATATACTGGGTCTTAATGAGTCAGCATACAATAGAAGCATTTATATTAAAAGTTTGATATCCAATGCAAGTGTGAAAAATTTACAAGAAGCGCTTGGTATTGATGGGTCTTTGAATTCAACATTGTTTCAGTTTATGAGAGAAAACCTACTCCCAGAAAACTTCGAGTTTAACGAAAGAAATTATAAACCACCAAAAGACCCTGTTAACGCAGTTTTATCTTTAACATACACAATGTATTATAGCCTTCTTATACCTATTAGTATGTCTTATGGATTTGACCCATATTTAAGTTTTTTTCATACAAAAAGGGGTAAACATGCTAGTTTGTGTTCTGATTTGATAGAGATTTCAAGACCATGGCTAACTTTGTTTGTTTTTGAAAATTTCAAAAATGCTTTTTTTGATCAAAGCGATTTTGTACTGAGCGAAAACGGCTGTTTTTTGAAAGAAAAAGCACTTAAATCTTATGTTAAACTTTTTAGCGAAAAGGTTATACATGGAGAATATATTGAGCATACGGCAAAATTTATCTTAAATCTCAAGGAAAAAATTTATGAAATTTCTAATAACTTATGACATAAAAAGTCCAAAAAGATGGAAAAAAGTTTTTGGCTATATTAAAAAGAAAGGTTTGAATATTCAGTTGTCTTGCTTTGAGGTAGAAATGAGTGATTACATGATAGGTAAACTTTTAGAAGAATTAAGTAAGTTTATTGATTTAAAAGAGGATGTGATTTATACATATCCACTTGAGCCCAATTCGAGCGCTTTTAGCGTTAAACTTGGAAAAGCAGAAGATTTAAACAAGGATTATGTGCTATGACAAAAAACTACGTTGTAATCTATGATATAACAGACTCTAAAAATAGGTACAAAATAGCACGATTTTTATTCGAATATGGTATTAGAACCCAATATTCTGTATTTGAAGTAGAAGTAAAGAACTCACAGTTTAACAAATTTATAGGATTGCTTGGGCGCAAAATTAAAAAACCAGCAGATAAAATTTACATATATCAATTAGATAAAAACAACCTAAAAAATATCCAAAGGATAGGTAATTATGAAAATTCTGTTATTTTTGATTTTTTTGTTTGACATTACAAATGTAGATTTTGTATACTATGTCAATAATAGTTAAAAAGGAGTCTAAAAGTGAATTTAGAGCCTGTAGAATTAATTAGTTTAGCTGCATTACTTCATGATATAGGCAAAATTTCTCAAAGGGCAGAAATACCAATTGAAAACAAATATAATTTAGAAGAGTACGCACCAGAAAAAGATGGACATTACTCTTACAAACACGCTGCCTATACAGCAGAATTTTTAGATTGGTTTGTTAAAGAGTTTAAAATAGAGTCCGAAAATGAAAAGACAAATTTGGTTAATATAGCCTCTTATCACCACAAAGATATTGATGAACCTTTTTGCAAATTAATCAAATATGCAGATCACTTGGCAAGCGGTTTTGAAAGAACACCGCAGAAAGAAAAAAGCGATTACATAAAAGAACAGTTGATTTCCATTTTTTCTTCCGTTTCAATTAACAATAACCAAAAAAACGATTACACATTTTCACTAAAGCCATTATCGTTTGATATAGAGCCGCAGTTAAAATCTGAAAATACGCCAAAAGATTACGAAGTGCTCTTCAATGGCTTAAAGGCAGATTTGCAAAAATTAAAAGGTATAGAAAATTTTGATATTTTTTATGACGGTTTAAATTATTTGCTTGAAAAATATGCCTGGTGTGTGCCTTCTTCATCTTTTGAGGTTAAAGCTGATATTTCTCTTTATGATCACTTGAGGGTAAGTGCCGCTTTTGCTGCAGCATTATACAAGTATTTTGAGCAATCAGGTAAGATTTTGCAACCAGATGATACCACATCAGCCTTTGCGCTTATTCAAGGAGATTTTTCTGGTATACAGAATTTTATATTTTCCAAACAAGGAGAATCAAATAAGTTTGCAGCTAAAATTTTAAGAGCAAGGTCATTTTTTGTATCGCTATCTACAGAACTTGTAGCTTATAAAATTTGTAAAAAGCTTGGTTTAACTAAAGCTTCGGTTGTTATGAATGCTGGTGGTAAATTTACGATTTTATCGCACAATGCAAAAGATTTGAAAAATACAATTAATGAAATAACAGACGAAGTTAACAATGAGTTTTTAAAGCTAAATTATGGTCAAACACGATTTGCAATTGCCCACATAGAGCTTTGCGGTTCTGATTTTTTAATTGATAAAAATGACAAAAAGAGCAAATTTAGCCAACGTTATGAAGAACTTGTTAAAAAATTAGAAGAAAAAAAGCTAAAGCCAGTTATCAAAAACTTTGTATTTGAGGATTATTTGGATTCAATAAAAGAAGGTGGCATTTGTAGAATCTGTGGCAACCATCCAGCAAACTTAGATACAGAAGACACACCCATTTGTGAAGTGTGTTATAGAATGAAAAAAATTGGTGAGAATTTAGTTAAAAACAAGTTTTTTGCTATTACGACAAATGAAACAAGCTCAAGCATTCCAATTTTTTCTAATTACCATTTGGTTTTTGAAAATAAAGCTGAAAATTTAAAAAATGCTTTGCTTGCTTTTGAAATAGGCTTAGAAGACGAATTTAGAGGTCTTGCAAAAAGTAAAATAGCAGCTTATGTGCCACGCTTAACACAAGATGAGATAGATAAATATAAAGATTTAGATGATGTACAGGGTTTAAAGGAAGGCGACATAAAACCTTTTTCTGCAATTGCAAAAGATGCAATAAAAAATGATAAAGGGAGCGATTTTTTAGGTGTATTAAAAGCTGATGTAGATAATCTAGGTTTGATTTTTGCACGTGGTTTTGGTGAAAATGTAAGTATTTCAAAAACTGTTAGTTTATCCAGAATGCTTGATTTCTTTTTTACAGGCTGGCTTCAAAATGAAATTAAAACAAATTTTAGATCAATTTATACCGTTTTTAGTGGCGGCGATGACCTGTTTCTTATTGGACCTTTCAACCAGATTATCGAATTAGCGAAAAAAATAAACGAACATTTAAGACAATACACAAAAAATGAAGACTTTCACTTGTCGTGCGGTATATATTTTGCAAAAGACAAAGTGCCCGTTTACCAGATGGCAAGGCAAGCCGAAGAAATTCTCGAAAAAAGCAAAAAAGACAATGGTAAAAATGCCATAACATTATTTGAGCGTACTATGAAGTGGGATCAATTCAATAAATTAATGGAAATAAACTTAGATGACATTTTTAGAGAAGCTGATGTTTCAGAAGGGTTTAAGTATAATTTATTTACTTATTTGAAAATGATAGAATCAAATAAAAAAAGAGACTTGTTATGGAAGCCTCTTTTGATTTACAATATTTATAGAAACGTAGCTAAACAAAAAAGCAAAGAAGAACGAAATCCTGTAATAGAAAAGTTTTTATCTTTAATGGTTAAATATTTTGAAGACTATAAAGGTGATTTTTTAGTGCCTTTGAGCAAATATATTTATGAAAACAGAAAAGGGAGGAGTTAAAATGAATGAAAGAGAAAATTCTTATGAAAAAGACAACAGTGAACAAAAAAATCCTAGTCATAATATAACGCCGAAAGATTATTTTAAACCAAATAGCGATATTGTTAAAGATGATTTGTTTTCTGTAACAGCTAATAAAATTACAGAAAGTTTTAGTAAAGAAGGCAAAATAAAAGGAATTCGAATTATTAGAAAGTTTTATGATGAAGTTTTAAGGTTAAGATTAAAATTAGACAGCGCAAATGATAAAGAGAAAAAATTTGTTGAAATTTTGCCATACCTAAAAATGTTGATACCAAAAGTTGTTTATTTTAAAAACAGAAAGAATGTAAATGTAGATGAATCTTTCGAAAGTTTTATTAAAATGAATATAGAAAATATTACTAAGGTAAAAGAATTTGAGGTTTTTTGCGATCTATTTGAAGCGGTACTTGCCTATACAAAGAAATACAAAGAACAATAATAAAAGGAGTAATGCACAATGAAACTTGAAAAAATAGTAAAAATTACTGGAAAAATTGAGTTAAAAACCGGTTTGCACATAGGTGCAGGTAATGACAGTATTCATATAGGCGGTGTGGATAACGCTGTTATAAAAGATCCAGTAACAAAAAAACCATACATACCTGGTTCTTCCATAAAAGGTAAAATAAGAACGCTTCTTGAGTGGGCTACAGGTAGAGCGGGAGATTCAAATCCTTTTGCAACAACAAAAGACGATGATCCAATTGCAAGAATTTTTGGTAATGGAAGTAATAGTGGAAAATATAAAGTTTACAAAGGTGGCTCTACAAGGGCGAGTTTTTCTGATTGCCAGCTTAGTGAAGAAAATAATAAAAAACTTGAAGAAATAGGCTACACAGAAATTAAAACTGAAGTGACAATTGATAGAATAAGCGGCACAGCTGCGGGTGCTGGCCCAAGAAGTACAGAAAGAGTTTCTGCAGGAGCAAAATTTGATTTTGAAGTAACTTATAAGGTTTTTGATAAACAAGACGAAGAAAACCTTGAACTTTTACTTTTGGGCATGAAGCTACTTGAGTATGATGCGCTGGGCGGTTCTACTTCAAGAGGTTATGGAAGAATAAGTTTTAAAGATGTTACAATTGAAGGAAGCAATAAAAGATTTGATGATATAAAAATAAATAATGATTCGTTCAAAAAATGGGAATTTAAGGGAGAGAGATAAAAGTGCAGTCTCTTAAGCTTACATTGAAATTTACAAGCCCTCTTGCAAGTGCCTTACAAAGCGATACAATATTTGGCCAATTTTGTTGGTATTATAGCTACATTTATGGTGTAGAAAAGCTAGAAAGCCTGATTAATCAAGAAAAACCTTTTGCAGTTTTTTCTGATGGCTTTTTAGAAAATCACATACCAATGCCAGTATTAAAACCTATCTCAATTGATAATTTTAGTGATTATGCAGACATTAAACGCTTTAAAAAGTTAGAGTTTATTAAAGCCAGCGCCTTAAAAGATGTAGATGTGCTTGACGCAGTTAAATTAATAAAATTAATAAAATCTGTGAATTTTGACAAAAAATCCTATTTTGAACGCCAGGTTATTTTGAGAAACAGCATTGATAGAATAACAAATACTACTTTGGAAAACGGTTTATATCAAACAGAAGAAGTTTTTTTTGACAAAGATGCAAGAATTGATATTTATGTAAAATATGATAGTGAGCTTATTGATAAAGATTGCATTACAAAGGTTTTTGACTATATTGGTCAAAGCGGTTTTGGTAAAGACAAATCAATTGGAAAAGGCAGATTTAAAATTACAAATTTAATAGAAAACCCCGATTTGCTTAAAGAAAAGCAAACAAAAACATTTATTAGTTTATCCAGTGGCGTAACCTGTGATGATTGCGAGGTGCTTTTTGGTAAAACCTTTGTCAAATTTGGAAAGCATGGAGGGTATGGTTTGCCAAATCCATTTAAAAACCCTGTAATAATGTTTAAGTCTGGATCTACTTTTAAGATTAAAAATTTTAAGCCTATATTTGGCAAAAGCTTATCTGTTTCTAAGTATAAAAACCATAAGCATGGTGCATATCTACTACCGTTATTTGTGGATGTGGAGGAATAATGAAAAGTAAAACTTTTAATATAAAACTAAAAGTGTTAACACCCATACACATTGGAGATGGCAACTCTTATGACCCAACAGACTATACAATAGATAAAAACGAGCTGCATGTTATAGATCATGACAGATTTATTCAAAAAATCAACTCAAATAAAACCTTGTATGATGATTTTTTAGGAAGAATTAAAAACTTTACGCCTGAAAGTATCGGCTTAATAGATTTTATAAGAGAACAGTCAAAAGGTTTATATAAGTATTCTTTAAAACTTGATGAAAAAGCTCTGGAATATGTAGCGAAATCCCCAAACGAAATTGGCAGAGCCCCTATTGATAAATTTATAAGAAATCCGTTTAATGATACAATCTATATACCAGGATCAAGTATTAAAGGCGCGCTAAGAAGTGCAATTATTGAAGTTATTTTTAGGAAGCTTTCTAATAAAGAAGACAAAAGTAATGACAGTGAACGAAGAAATAAATTGCTTGAAAGCTTGATTGAAAGAAACTCAGATTTGAATAAGCATAACGATAAAGGTAAATTGTTAGAAACACTTTTAACCACTACTTTTAAACTAAATGATGCAAAAAATGATATACTAAAGCATGTTTTGGTTTCAGATTTTTTGCCAAGCGAAGCGAGTTTGCAAATTTGCTTTCCGATAAATAAAAGCTCTACTAAAGAAAATAATATACCTGCGCTTTTGGAATGCGCAATGCCAGGGAGCACTTTTGAAGGAACAATTACCTTTAAAGAACAATTTTTTATTGAATTGGGAAAAATTCTGGATAATATAGCTAACATAACAAAATCAGGCTCACCAAAAAAGAATTCGCTGCAAGATTTTGATGGTAATCTTTTAGCAAAATGGATAAGGGCAAACTACGTTGATAAAGTTTTAAATTTAGAATATAAACGAACAAAGACTAAATTTACTTTTGATAAAACTAAAGAAAGTGATTTTATATTAAAAATAGGTAAACACGCAGGGGCTTTGTCAAAATCAATTGCAGGCTTAAGAAAGATAAAGGTTAATGCTTTTGATCCTGAAATAGGTCGCAAAGAAATAAAGATTGAAGATTCTCAAACAACCTTTTGGTATATAAACAATAAGCCAATGGGTTGGGTGCTTGGCGAGGTAATTAGCTCAAGTCACTTAAATTAAATACTTTAAAGTAACTTCCACTGTCAAAAAAATAGTGATAAACACTTGCATTTAAGAATTTACCTATTGCACAACCCAAAGCAAAAGCCATAGCCACAGGCATGGAAAGCACCAAATTAACTTTTTTGAATTGATACTGTCTTTTTAGATAGTTTATTGCATTGTTAATTTGGCGTGTTGTTTCTTTGTAATTTTCAATTGGTATGTTGCCTTTTACTTTTGCTTCAATTTTTATAGTAGGCTTATTTGTTGGTGCTGTAGGTTCATGGCTTGCAAAATGAAGCAGTATATTTAATTCTTTTGGTGCAGATTCAAGCGTGTTTATAACTAATTCACTAAAATTATAATCTATTGTTTTTAGTTCGCGGTCTGTATCTAGAGCTTGCAAATACTGACCTGATTGAAAATGCAAAACTTTGTATGGATAAATGCTGCCAAGATAAGCACCTATACCAAATGCAAAACTTGCCGGACAATTGAATGCAACTTCATCAAATGGTTCAATAAATTTGGCTGCTTGCTTTATAGTTGAAGTCCAATCAATCTTAGGCAAATTGCCAACATTTAAGACTTTAAAGCCAGGGACACTTAATTGCTCATTTCTTGCCAAAATTAGCTTCCGATCTGGCATAAATACCTGGTTTAAGATTTCGTGTAAATTTAAGTTTTCTCCTATTAAAATTTTATTTTTAGAGTTTGCGTATTTTTGTTTTTCTTGTAAACCAGGCGTTTTTATCTTTAACGATTCATCGATAATACCACTAAAGCAATAGTTTTCTTTAATATTTTTATTATGCATTAATGCATAAGCTGCGACATACATTGCCAAATTGTAAGAGCCTCCATCAAAGTTTTCATCGTTAAAAATTGCATCAAAGTCAAATTTTAAAAGTTCTTTTATTTTTTTTGTATAGTGATTATTTGGATTTTTGGCTTTAAATACAATAATTTTGATTAATTTATTTTTGCTGTTACCTATAGCTACAAATTCTGTTTCTTTAAAAGCAATATTTTCCAGCTCAAAAAGCCTTTTTTGAGCGCAATAGTAAATTGAGCGATAATTTTCTGGTATGTTGCGGAGAGTTTCTATATCATGTGAGTTTTTTATTTGTTCTTTGAGTATTTCTAATCGTTTTGGATTTAGATTATCTAAATAATCAAGGTTTATCGTCATATATTTCGATCTGTAGCATTTGTTCTATTGCATATGGGCTTTTTATTGGTGTTTTTGATATAATTTCAAATGTAGGGGCTTCTATTTTGCCTTCAAATAGTACAATTTCTTCCCCTTTTGATTTTATGTATATTTTTGCAAATTTTCCTATGTTTTTGTCTGTTGTATCGATAATGATGTTTTTGGGATTTATTAAAATATTTACTCCGTTTTTTTCAAATAGCTTTTTTTCGTCAAAAGCGGCTTTTTTCTCTTTTTCAAACAAATCTTTGCTAAAATTAAAATGTATTACATTAGTATCTTTTTCAAAAAAAAGATTTTTATTAAACTTTAATGTTTTTTTTAACTCTTCAAATTTAAATTTGTACCTTGCATCTTTTGGATTAAATGGGACTTTTGGACCTGTTTTAGAAGGCGGTAAGTCTTCACCATCTAAAGCTTTTTTGAGAAGATTAATATCGTTTTCATTAAGTTTACTATAGTAAGAGTATTTTGCATTATCAAGGAAAATCCTTTTGTCAAGCTCAATTATCCATTTATCAGCGATTGGATGACTAACATCTACAAACATATCCGAGTTTGTTGCAAACTCCCAGAAATTTGACATTAGGATAGTAGTATTATCTTCAATGTAAACTGCAATGGCAAATTCTGGTTCATATATCTCAATGATGTCACCAAAATGTAACTCTTTTTTGTTAGTATTTTGTTTTGTTTTTATTTTTATTTTTGATTTTTTATATACTTTTAGTAAATCATCTAATATACCCATTATATTTTACCTTCTGCTTTATTAACGATTTTTTGGGCGTTTTTAGACTTAGCGCAAAGTAGATCAAATATTAAGTCTTTTGTTTCGTAATCAAGATTTAAATTAATAATTATATCTTTTAGCTTTTTTTTAAGCCTTTCTTTTGCTTTGTATTCTGCTTGCTTTGAAGTATATACATATTTGATACATCCTAAAATATCTAAAAGAATCAAGTTTTCTTTATCCGAAAGCAATTTTTGAAAAGTTTTTAGTTTATCTAAAGCTTCAATTTTTTCAATATACTCATATTGAGTGTGTTGTTTTGGTTTATTATCTAAAATTTCTAATAAATCTTTTTCTTCAGTTTCTATAAGTTGAATTTTTTTTTGTTTTAATATATCTTTAAAATAATTTATAGCAGAGGTTTTTACAATTAGCCATCTTAAATTTTGATTATATTTTAAAAATGACTCTTTTTTCTGGTAAAGGAAAATTGTAATTTCACTTTTTAACTCGTTAATTTCGCTAAACAACCCAGTTTTATAAAAAACTTTAGCTATATACAAAGAAAGTTCGTTTACAAGTTGTTCAAAATTTTTAATATTACCATTTAAAAATTCTTCTAAAATATTCTCTATTTGCAATTTTCAACCTGCTTTTTTAATTTCGCGCATAAATAATCTATATTATTGCAAATTCCGCAGTATTCAACAAGTTTGAAATCAAAAATATCTTTGCTTATGGGAAAAACTTCTTTATTTTTTAGCCTGTAAACATAAGATATATCAAAAAAATGAAATCTGCACTTTTTTTCGCAGTTTCCTGATATTGAAAAGCTTATCTGATTTTTATAAAATTGCTTTGAAGAAAAAAACGCTACGCAAGTAATATTTGTCTTATCTTTTGTTTTTAGTATAACAAAAGGCCTTCTTTTTGTTTGCAAATCATGAGAGCCTAAATCCATCGAAAGCTTTTTTTCTACTTCACTTGCACGAGCTATCCATAGTGTATGATCTTTGAGTTCATTATCTAAAAATTTTTTAATCAACTGTTCGCTAATGTACATGTACCTGTCCAAATCCCATAGAAGCGTTTGTGCCTATATTTAATATGCTTGCCAGATAAATGTATCTGTAGAGATCTTTTGAGTTTTCTATGTGAAATTTTAAGTTTGTACAGGGGATGCTCATAAGTTTTTTCTTTCGATTGGAGTACCTTGCTATATTATGAAAGGTGCAATCGATTTTTGTTGCTTTAAACTCTGAATGAATGTATATTTCGTCTTGAGTTTTACCGTAAAATTTGTTTGTTAGGTAAATTCTACGCTCTATAGCTTTAACAATATCATCAAAATCAATTTCCTGACAATTTAAAATTTTAGAGTCTCTTTTAAATCTTCCAAATTCAATATTCAAGGTAAAATTGCTTTTGTTTTCAATATTTTTAAATTGATTAGAATTTAATATAAACTCTTCTTCCTGGATTATATTTAAAAAGGGATTGTAAAAACCTGATTGCTTTACTTTAAGGTCTCTTGTAAAAGCCTCTAAATACATTTTTGAAAATTTGGAAAAAGTCCCAAGAAGCGTTATTCTAAGTTCATTTTTTGTGGATTTATTTATAACATAGGGTAAAAACAATGTATCTTTGTATTTTTCAAAAGAAAGCATATACAAACACTTATCTACAAGCGGGCAAACCTCGCAAGTTGTATTTTTAAGTATACAAAAACGCTTTTTTAAATTTCTACCCAGCATACCCCTATAGTAAGAACCGTAAAACTCATAGTCTTTATCTATACCCTCATGTTTAATTGTGATAATGGTAAAATTAAAATTCCCCATCATTTATAATTTTAACTTTTCTCTAAAAATCTCACTAAGGTTTTTTTGTTTTAATGATTTGTAGTCAATTAAGTTTATGCCAATAGAATTTGCACGTTGTTTTTTTTCTTGACTTATTTCGCTGGAAGGAGGGTTTAAAATAACAAGGTGCGATTTTGCACTTAAACCAAAATTTTGCCTTAATTGTCCCGATTTGTAAATTACATCTCCAATATAATCTTTTACTTCGCCGGTTTTACATTCTATTATATGCAAATCATTGTTTATAATAAAAACTACATCAAGCTCGTTTGATACATCTCTGTCATTTTCTATTTTGATATTACAGCTTATATCATCAACTGGTAATGTTTTTATTTGGTCAAAAACATAATATTCAAACCAGCCACCCGTAAAAAAATCGATTGTTTCTTTACTTCTAAAATCAAATTGGTCTAATTCTTCTTGCGTTATACCGCAGTAGTTTTTTAAATCTTTTATGGCTTTTTTGGCTTCATCTTCTTCTAAAATTTTTTTTCTTGCGTTTTCATTATCACGATATACTCTAAATTTTTGTGTAATATCTAATACTGTTTCATAATCAGATTCAAAAGCTTGAAAGAGTTTTTTTGCAATATTTGATTTTTTACTATCCTGTTTTTGAGTGCTTTTGATTTTGGTGCCAACAGCGCTCATATATTCACGAATGGATAATTTGCAGGTACTAGGAATTTGACCTGCTTGAGGGTACAAAATAAGATAAAAATTTTTATCAATAGACTTATAATAAATTGTAGAATTTAAATTTGAGTTTTTAAAAAAATCGTAAGCACCTAAAGCCATAATTTTGGTGCCGCCTGTTATATTTACCAAAATGTTGTCAAAAGAGTTTTTTGAAAAGTATTCTTCAAGTTTTCCTTGAATGTCATTTAAATCGTTTTGGTCTACTACTATGCTATCATTTTCTTTTTTATTTAATATGCTGAGTATGGATTTACTATAGTTTTTTTCTTGTGTTTTTTGCGTTTCTATAAATAAAATTTTATCCCATTTATCATAAAAATCTTTTAGAAAAAGTGCATTTGGTATTGATTGATCGCTAAGCAAAACTACAGCAAGATCCATTTTGTACCCCTTTTTTATCTCATTATGTATTTTTTTAATATTTTGTCAATAAATTTTATAAAAAATTGATTCAATTTTTTATTAAAAAAAGCATAATTTTTTGTTTTTTTTAGATTTTAAGCTTTTACTTCAAAAGGATATTCTCGTTTGTTATTCTTGAAGTGCACCTTAAGTGTATGAGGAGTTTTTTACCTATTTTATGTAGAGGATTCTTAACTTACGCTTCAGAATGGCAAAAAAGGGCGAACTTGAAAATGACAAGAAGAAAAAACTTGATAAATGCAATAGAAATTGTAGAATGCTAGAAGTTATTTTTTTAAAAAAAATTATATTAAAAATGGTTTATGTAGCTACAACATCGCCAAGACGCATTGAGTTGCTTGAACAGTTTGGCTTTGATTATAAACTGGTTAAGCCTTGCAAAGAAAAACTAATTATAAACAGTAAACAAGATTTAGCTGTACAAAAAGCCATAAGTAAAATTGAGTGTTTGCATATAGATGGTTTAGTGGTTGCCTTTGATACTATAGTAGTTTTCAAAGATAAAATTTTTGAAAAACCAAAAAACATCGAAGAAGCTAAATCCATGCTTTATGATTTAAGTGGTAGCTGGCATTCAGTAATTAGCGCAATTGCAATAAAATATAAAGATTTAATAAAAGCTTACTTTGAAAAAACTTTTGTTAAGTTTGCAAAGCTAGAGAAAAACGATATTGATTTTTTGACAAGCAAAGAAAATGTATTAGATAAAGCTGGAGCTTATGCTATCCAGGGTTATGCAGCGCTTTATATAGAAAAAATTGTTGGAGATTACTATAATGTGGTGGGACTGCCTCTAAATAGATTTAAAAAAATCCTTGAAGATGATTTTAAGCTTAAAAAAAGCGATTATTTAAAGTAAGTTTAAGCCCAAAAAGGGCTTAAACTATTGGATATTAAGGAGGGTTTGGAGCATTTGGTCTGATGTGCTTATAATTCTTGTGTTTGCCTGATAGGCACGCTCAGCTATAATCATATTTGTAAACTCTGTACCTAAGTCAACATTGCTTTCTTCAAGTGTACTTGGTGCAATAGTGCCGGCGCCTTGAGTCCCAGCGGTAGATATGACTGGTGTTCCTGAGTTTGCAGTAGCTGCAAACAAAGAACCGCCTTTTGACATAAGGCCGTTGTCATTATTAAAAGTAGCAATTGCGATTTGAGCCAATGGGTAGCTTTTGCCGTTTGAAAATAATCCTTCTATTACGCCATCCTGGTTTACAAGAATACTCTGTAGGCTGCCACTTGGAAAACCGTCTTGGGTTTGAGAGGTTGTTTGAGATGGCAGAGAAAATTGTGTAAGTCCGTTAAATGTACCAATCGAACCGTAATTTAAATTTATTACCTGACTTGATGTGCCGTTGTTCCAATTTACAGTGATTGCAAGAGGGCTTGATTCGTATGTTAACTGACCATTTGAGTTAAATTTTAATGTTCCACTGGAGTTTAAAATGTTTGCTGGTGCTGGAGCACTTGCTGTCCAGATCCATGTGGATTGCTGGGTTGTAGGATCATATGAAACTTTTCTAAAATTAAAAGTAAGCGTATGTTTATTGCCAAGGGAATCATATACGTCAATTGATGTATTGTGAATGTCTGCTTCAAATGGCTGGCTTGCACATATCGCACTCGGTGCTGTTGTGCCAGAAAGTGTGCCCAAAATTGTACCTAAAGTTATATTATTAGAATATACCGCACCAATTGTTTGGGATGAGCCAGAGTTATTTGTAATAACAATTTGACCATCTTGGTTAATTGAAGCTGTTGAATTGGAACCCCACGGTGAGTTTGTTAAATCTTTATTGATATTAGCTACTAATCCAGCTAGAGTGGAAAAATCGCCACCGTTACCATTGCCTGCATTAGAAGAAGAATAATTATAAATATATGTGTTGTAATTTGCCCCGCCATCATAGCTTAAAGCTACCGCATCGCCTGGCTTTGAAAAGACTGGTAGGCTCGTACGATTGCCTCCTGCAGGAATTGTGGCTGAGTTTCCTGGACCACCTTGCAGATTTTGCAAGATGCCAGCCAAAACTCCACCAGTATCGCCTGTTGTAGCGATGTTAGATATAGTAATTGGATTAGTTCCTGTATTTTTTATTACTAATTCGCCATTTGAAACAGAAGCGGAAACACCAAACTTATTACTTATTGCATTTGCCAAACCATCCAGAGTAGTAAAATCTGTCCCATAAGTGAATGTGTTTGTTGTGCCATTTATACTCATACTAACAGTAGCACCACTTGCCAGTGCTATTGGCTGTCCGTTTATGTTATAATCTGGTGTAGTGTTTGTAGCACCTAAATCATTGGTTCCATTTGTGTCCAGTTGAGCTGTTTGAGTAGTTTGGCCTATACCTATGGCATTGCCATTTGAATTAAACAAAACATTCATATTATCTGTCCCGATTGCTGGACTCATTTCTGTTATAGTATCGCCCCCGTTGAGGTTGCCTGCTATTGAAATATTTTTGGTAACACCAGCTGGCACAGTCATATTTTGAGGTATATTAATGCTTTTGATGCTTGAAGCTGTATTTATTGTGTGGGTTGTATTGTTTGCCATCCAGCCTTGAACAATGTTGCCTAATGGATCAACGAGGTTTCCGTTTGCATCAAAGTTAAAATTTCCGGCGCGTGTGTATTCGTAAGTGTTTCCACCATCGCCTGATACAATAAAAAAACCGTTTCCCTGTATAGCCAGGTTTGTTGTAATATTTGTAGTTTGAAGGCTGCCTTGAGAGAAGTTTTTATTAATGTTTGCAATTTGTGTACCAAGTCCAATCTGTTTTGGGTTCATGCCTCCTAAGTTGCCTTGCGGCGCACTGGCTCCACTTAGAGTTTGACTTAGCACATCGCTGAAGTTTATAAGGCTTGCTTTAAAACCTACAGTATTGACATTTGCAATGTTGTTTCCTACAACATCCATAAATTCCTGGTTTGCCTGCAAGCCGGAAACACCGCTCCAAAGTGATCGCATCATATTAGTTTACCTCCTTTACTGTTTTAATTGGATAGCTGTTTGTATCATCTGGTCTATTGTTTGTATGCTTTTTGAGTTTGCCTGAAATGAACGCTCATAAACAATCATATTTGTAAGCTGAGTGCCTAAATCCACATTGCTTTGCTCTAAGCTTGATGGTACAATTGTACCTCGTGGACCCTGCCCTGCTACGCCAATGTAAGCTTTTGAAGCAATATTTTGGGGCGTATCTGTATTTGCTGTAATTTGATAAAGGTTTGAGCCTATTTGAGATAATCCTTGCGGATTTGTAAAATTTGCAATGGCTACTTTTGCTAATGTATAGGAGTTGCCATTTGTGTATGATCCTATAAGATCGCCATTATTGTTAAAGTAAACACTTTGAAGAACGCCAGATGGTGATCCATCTTGAGTTAAAAATGTTGTGTTTGAGTTTAGTGCAAACTGCGTTATGCCTGTAAATTGATTACCTTGGTATGTACCATTATTTGTATTCCAGAAATTTAATAGTAAATTAACATTTGGTGCACCGTTTGTAAGCGAGGTTATGGTAATTGTGGGTGATTGTGTATTTGTAGCAAGACCGCCATTTGAATCAAAATTAATTATACCAGAACCATTTTGCACGCTGCCGTCATTGTTTGGCAAAGTTGCCTGCCAGGACCATTGATTTGGTGCAATTTTCGTAAAAGTTATATTTAGATTATGTTTTTGACCTGTAGAATCGTAAAAAAAGGCGTTTATAGTGTGTGTGGCAACATTAAAGGTTTGTGTAGAAGCACTTTGACCTGGAGGGATAATCTGATTTAGAGCCTGCATAACTGTGTCAAGTTTTTGATTGTCTGGAGCGTCTGTAAAACTTGGATCCTGGTTTGTAGGTCTTACTTGAATATTTATGTTAGAAGTTGCGCTTTGTGGGTTTGATATAACAAACTGGCCATTTGTAAAACTAAGTGTTGCGCCTTGAGGCAAGTCATTTTGCATTTTGTTTAATAAATCAGCTATACTAGTAAAAGTTGCTGCGCCAGAAAGAGGTGTGGTTGTTGAATTTGGCGATAAATACTCGTATGTGTGCCAGGTTTTGCCACCGTCATAGCTGATTTGAAAGCTGTCACCATCTTGTATATTTAGCGAATCACCATTTGAGTCAAACAATACATTGAAATTAACAGAAGTGTCACTTGCTGGAGAGTATTCATTTACAGTATTTGATGAATCTAAGTTTGCCTGCATTTTTATATAAGTAGAAGCTGTAGCCGGCACTTTTTGAAAACCCGATATATTGATAGGTGAAACTGCAGATGTTGGAACACCTGTTTGAGGGTTTGTGTTTAAGCTAAAACCTGTACCAGTTGAGCTGGGGCTTGATAGCCAACCAACAACAAAATTACCGTTTGGATCAACAAGATTGCCTGATCCATCAAAAGAAAAATTACCTGCCCTTGTAAAATAATAGTTGGGATTGGATGCAGGTCCGTGTTGTAGTATAAAAAATCCGTTTCCATTTATTGCAAGGTTTGTTGCTATGTTTGTTGGCTGAATTGAGCCTTGTGAAAAATTTAAGCTATTTGATGCAATTTGGGCTCCAAGTCCTACTTGTATTGGATTTGTGCTAGCAGAGCCCCCAGAAATTGTCTGATATAGTACATCTTCAAAGTTTGTAGTGCTTGATTTAAAGCCTACAGTGTTTATATTTGCTATATTATTTGAAACGGTATCTACGGCAAATTGATTGCCAAGTAAAGCATTTTGAGATGTCCAAAAACCACTATCCATAAATTGCCCCTTTGTGTTATGTTGATACGCCAGTTACGTTGTTTATACTGATGCTTTTGCCCAAATTTGTGTGTAACACTGGACCATCTGGACCAAACGATATACTCGTTACTGTGCCTGCGCTTTGGTTTACCGGTATGATATTGCCATTTGAGTCTGTAGCAGTAAATGCTACAGTGTAGGTTCCGTTTGATAGGTAATTACCGTTTTCGTTTTTGCCATTAAATTGAAAAGTGTTTGTACCTGCATTTTGTGGTCCTAAGTCAATTGTGGCTACACTATTGCCACTTGCATTTATAATGGTGGCTTTTACATCTGCTGCGTTTTGAGATAAGGTGTAGGCTGCAGGCGTTATTGATGTACCGTTTATTGTTATGGTTGTAGTGTTTGTAAGAATATTTTTACCCAAAAGTGATGCTGCATAGGCATTTGTTTGACTTTGGTTTGAGAGCTTGCTAAGTGTTTGATTCATATTTACAAGCTGTTGAAGCTGAGAAAACATAGTATTTTCTTGTATAAATTGGTCACTTGAGAGAGGATTCATTGGGTCTTGATGCTTGAGTTGGGCTATGAGCAATTTTAAAAAACCATCCTGTGTTATAGTATTTTTTGGATTGTTTATCTGTGATGCGCTTGATGCAGGTGTTAATGTGGTTGGCGATGATACTATACTCATAATTGCCTCCTTTATATACTTATATCTAAAAGCGCAATAGTTTTTCTAAATATGCGCTTTATTTGTTTTGTGTTATTTTCAAAAACATAATTTTGTTGTTTTTGCTGGCTAAAAGCTTGATTGAAAGAATTTTGGCTATTATCAGATTGATTAAAGTTTTGGTTAAAACTGGAGAATGTCTGATTTTGCTGATTTTGGTTTTGATTAAAGTTTTGCTGGCTTAAATTACTGGAAGTTACGCTTATTTGTGAAACATTTATGCCCTGCTGTAAAATTGTAGTTTTGAGTGTGTCAAGATTGCTGTTAACTAAGTTAAAAACTTCTTGATTGTCTACATGAATGCTAGCACTTAAATTTTTAGATGAATCAATGGAAACTTTTACATCAATGTGACCGAGAGAAGGTGGATTCAGTTGAATTTGTATAGTTTTTATGACGGGTGGTCTCAAATTTTGTAACTCTATTATTTTTTCAATAATATGATTAATCGGATATGCTTGTTTTGGAATATTTGGAGTGTCTTGCATTTTTTGAAGACTTAAAGCGTTTGATAAGCCAAATGAACTTTGATTGTTAATTATAGGTTCTTGCTTAATCTGATTTAGGGTTTTTTCTTCAATTAAGGGCTTTTGCAAAGACTCCAACTCTTGATTTATATTTGGTTGGTTTTGAATTGTAAATAGAGTTTTTAGTATTTTATTATCTATTGTAAATTTTGTTTGCGGTTGTTCTTGGGTTTGGTTTTGCTGGTTTTGAGGATTTTTATAGCTGGGTTTGTTTTGAGATGCAGAATTTACATCATCTTTAATTTGTATGTTATTTGTATTGTTTAGATAATTAATTTTTGGTTGGTCTTTGGGTGATAAAAGTTTATTTTCGGTAATTTCTAATGATTGTTGAGCGCTATGGTTGTCTGGTTTTAATTGAGTGGTAGTTTCTAAAATATTTTTTTGTACAGGATTTTGATTGGTTTTTGTATCACTGTTTAATTTAGATTTATCAGGTAGTTGATTATAGCTTATATTTTGTTTGTCTTTACTCATCTTTAGCATAAGTGAAGGATCTTCATTTGTATAATTATTTTTTGTTTCAATATCGATTTTAGTGTCAGCTGATTTGTGTGTATTTTCTTTTGTAGGGTTTTTATTTACATAATTTTTTTGGGTAATGAAAATTTGCTCAAGAGATGGGTTTTCTTTTTGATCTGCTGAGGTTTGGTGTATTTTAGTTTGCAATGTTTTATTGGATTCATCATTAAAAAACTTTGTATCTTTCATATTGCTATTGCTTGTATCTAATTTTTCTGCTATTTTTGTTTGTATAACAATTTTTTCTAATTGAGAGCTTGATTTAGGGTTTTCATTTGCTTTAGAGTTTTTTTGGGATGAATTTTCTTGAGCAGTTTGTATTGTGTATGCAGTATCAATCATAGATTGATTTAGCTTTTGTAAGGAGTAATTAGAATTTGTTGGGTTTGTATTTTTTATATCTATATTCTTAAAATTATTATTTAAGCTATTTTGGATTAGTGAAAGTAAAGCGATTATATCATTTTTTGATAAATCGATATTTTTTTTTGTGTTTTTGGGGTTATCAATTAATTCTTCAATTGTATTTAAAATATCTTCTTTAGATGTGTTTGTTTGGTCTTCGTAGTCTGTTTTTAACAACTCTTGTAAAATTGAGCTAAAATCACTTTTTAAATCTTTGGAGGTTGATTTTGTAGCTAATTTATCTATAATCTGGAATATGATGTCATTTAGTTTAGTATCCAAAATAGCCTTTTGCATCAAACATACCTCAAAAAATGTTCCTATAAGGTTTTATAGCAAAATTTGTTCCACAAGGGGGAATTTATGAAGTTAAGCACTTCTTTTGAAATGAAAGAATTAGATTCAAGATCCATCAATGAGTTTAAAATTCCTGACATTGTTTTAATGGAAAATGCTTCAAGGGGCACTTTTGAGCTTATAAAAAAACAATTTGGCAACATTGAAGGTGTAAGGGTGAGTGTATTTGCTGGTCTTGGCAATAACGGTGGAGATGCTATGGCTATAGCAAGACACCTTTACAATGCGGGAGCTAACGTTTTGGTTAACCTTGTGGCAAATCCCGATAATCTTAATCCAAGCCCTAAAATAAACTATGATATATTATGTTCTATGAATGTGCCAATTAATATAATTAATCATATTGATGATATAAATGAGGTTTTTTTGGCTCACTCTCAAATTATTATTGATGGTCTGTTTGGTATTGGTTTATCACGCAAAATTGAAGGTCTTTTTTATGAGATAATTGAAAAGATCAACAAATCTAATGCTTTTATTGTGTCTGTTGATATACCATCTGGTATAAATGCAGATACGGCAGAGTGTTTAGGTATTGCAGTAAAAGCAGATTTAACGGCTACATTTGCACTAGCTAAACCCGGTCAATTTTTATATCCGGGTAGACTCTATTGTGGACAATTGGAGGTGGTTGATATTTCTACACCAAAGCAATTACTTGATGATTTTAAGCCTACTTTTAACGCGTTAGTAAAAGATGATTTTGTTATTGAAGATAGGCCTAAAAATTCACACAAAGGCAATTTCGGTCATATAGCCATAGTAGGTGGTAGTATAGGAAAATCTGGTGCTGTAATTTTAGCTGCAAATGCGGCGCTAAGAAGTGGTGCTGGACTTGTGAGTGCTGTTGTACCAAATTGTATAAATACTGCATTTGAGTCTTCTTGTATTGAAGCTATGAGTTATCCTGTTAAAGATAATAACGGCTTTTTTTCAAAGGAATCATTTGATGATATAGTTTGTTTTGTAAAAGATAAAGATGTAATTTGTTTTGGTATGGGGCTTGGTGTCTTTGATGATGGGTTGGATTTGCTTGAAAGTTTACTTGAACTAAAAAAACCAATGGTTATTGATGCAGATGGTTTAAATGTTTTGTCTAAAGATGTGGGTTTGCTCCAAAAAGCTTGCGCTCCAGTTATTTTGACACCTCACCCCAAAGAATTTTCAAGGCTTGTTGGTAAAACTACATCGGAAGTTCTAAAAAATAGACTTAATCTTGTAAAAGAATTTGCAAAAAAATACAATGTAATATTAATCCTAAAAATGGCTGATACATTAATTAGTGATGGCGAAAGCATATTTATTAATACAAGTGGTAATCCAGGTTTGTCAACCGGAGGTAGTGGAGATGTCCTCTCCGGTATTATTGCAAGCTTAGTTGCTCAAAACAATGATGCGTTGTATGCATCTTGCTTGGGTGTATATTTACACGGCTTAAGTGCAGATTTAGCTTTGAGCGATTATTCAGAAGCTTCACTTTTACCTACGGATGTGATAAATTATCTAACAAAAGCAATAGAGGCTATTAAAACAAAGGCTCAATAACAATTTGGTCTTTGCCGTCAATTTCTCGCACATAAATTTTTATAGATCTTTGTTTGTTTAACAAGCGTCTTGAAAGCGTATCATCAAACTCTATAAGGTTTTCTGCGTCTATTTCACCTTTTATAATTATATGTGCTAACTTGTAGCTGTTCTGTAATTCTTTAATTTTATATATTATTACTTTGTGTTGTTCTTCAAGAGAAGCTAATTTGTTTTTTTGTTCTTTATAGCTATCTTCAATTTCTTTAAAGTTTTTTACTGAATTTAATAAAGCAGTTGGTACTTTTGCGCCTTTTGCTTGTAGCTGTCTTATGAGTTTTATAGATTCGCTAAAATTTCTTAAGTTAGAATCAAGTTTTTGTTTTAGCATATCGATTGTTGATTGTGCCATTTTAATTTCATTTGAAAGTACTTTTTCTTTAATTAGCAATTCTTTGTATTGAACCGAGATTTCTGGAATTTCAAGTGGTTTTATTGAAATCTTATTATTGTTTCCAATAACATTGTTTAAGATTACTTCTTTCGACGATGTAACAATATTTGAGCTTAACATATCTTTTTTGATTTCAACCGAAGGAGAAATTATATTACATGCAAGGCAATTCTCAATTATTACTTTATTTTGAATTTCTATCTTAGCATAATTTGCATTTTCAATAAACGCCTCTTCAGCAATTAATGTACCATTTAAATTTTTTATTCGTGCAGTTTTAGCTTTTATTGTAGCTTCTTTGTGCACACTACCTTTAATATCAACAGTTTGGGCTTCAATATAGGCTTTTGGTCCTACATTGCCGTTTATTACAACCTTTTTGCCTGTAACTTTTATGCCAGCACCAACTATATCTTCTTCAATATCATTTGTAACGCCAATATTTATATCCGATACATTTTTTAAGTCAATATTTCCGGTTTTTATGTCGGCTCTGTCTACTTTTACATTTTCTTCTACATGGAAGATGCCATTTTTTTGAATCAGAGAACCTTTTTTTTTGGAAATAAACTTTATACTTGTTTCATCTTCTACTTTATCAATATCCGCTGTATTAATTCTGATATTTATTTTTTGAATTTCTTTACCATCTTTAGCTTTTAAGATATTTCCAAAGATGTCATATCCATCGATACCTTTTGTGGGTTTGATATACTGAGCAATTACAGTGCCAACATCTACGCCGATTGCAAAATTTCTTTCTTTGAAATTTATATTTCCTTTATCGTCAACTAGCCCTACAGTATTTAATTGGAAAAAGGTTTTAAGTTCCGAGTCTTTGCCATCAACAGGAGGCGTGCCAATTGCTATTAATACTTTAAATTTTTTGAAGTTTGGGTTTAAGCGCTTTTGAATTTCTTTTGCAGTTAAAGCTAAATTGTTTTCTTTTATACCATAAACGATACCATAGAAAGCTAATTTTTTTTTGATAACATGAATAATATAATCCAAATCAACATCAAGTGGTTTATCTAAACTGGTACAATCTACTTTAACAAAAGCTTCTTTTTCAGGAGTTGATTCGTTTATATCAATGTCGATTATTTTGCATAGTAGATCTGGTTGTTTTTGGATAAAATCTACTGTATATATGGGCTTAATTCCGTCTTTAGTTTGAATTATTTTTGTATCTATTATATCAAAATCTATATGCGAAGGATTAATCGAATAATTTTCAATGATGTTATTTAGTTCATTTTTAATATTTGACGTTTCAACTCTAATTTTACTTTCCATAAATACATTTTTAACAGAAAATATACATTTGTGCAAGTTTTTATGTAATTTGATTTATTTTTTGTAATGATTATAATTTAGTTTGTGAGTTTAAAAGATGTTCAATCCCAAAGGGATTTTCGAAATATTAACATAAATAAAGTTGGTGTAAAAGGCGTAAAGTATCCTATTACGCTACTTGATAAAAAAAATGGACTGCAACACACGATTGCCGATATTAATATGTACGTATTATTACCCAGTAAGTTCAAGGGCACACATATGAGTCGATTTATAGAAATTATCAATGAAAATAAAAATGAAATAAACATAAAAAAAATTCACCATATTTTATCTCAAATGAAAACTAAACTAAATGCGCAAAAAGCTTATTTAGAAATAAATTTTGACTATTTCATAGAAAAGCAAGCGCCCGTTTCAAAAATTAAATCTTTAATGAGCTATACTTGCGGTTTGTATGCATTTAGTGGAGATGCGGATGAGTTAACTCTTTTTGTTAAGGTTCCCGTAACTTCGCTATGCCCTTGTTCAAAAGAAATAAGTGACTACGGTGCACACAATCAAAGAGCTTTTGTATCTGTTTATGTGAAATTTACCGATATGGTTTGGATAGAAGATATTATTAGTATTGTTGAAGCAAATGCAAGCAGCGATATTTACTGTTTGCTTAAAAGACCAGATGAGAAATTTGTTACGGAAAAAGCATACAATAATCCTATGTTTGTGGAAGACATAGCAAGAAATATTGTAAAAGATCTAAAATTAGATAAGCGCATTTATTGGTATAAAGTAGAAGTGGAAAGCTTAGAAAGCATTCATAACCACAACGCTTATGCCTGTATTGAAAAAAACTAATTAATACTCTTGATTTTTTTAAATTTTAGTTTATAAAATTATACTTGATATGTATGGAGTATTTGTAAAAAATTTACAAATTATGATTGACATTTACGATAAAGTAATGTATATAAATTTTAGAAACTTTTTTTGGAGGTTTAAATGAAGCTTCACGAGTACCAGGCAAAAGAGCTTATGAGTCAATACGAAGTACCAATACCAGAAGGCAGGGTAGCATATTTTCCCTACGATGCATGGATGGTTGCAATGGAGCTGGGTTTTCCTGTTGTATTAAAAGCACAGGTTCTAACCGGTGGCAGGGGCAAAGCAGGTGGTGTAAAGATTGCTAAAACTGCAGATGAAGCCAGAGACATTGCTCAGGAATTATTTGGCAAAACGCTTGTAACAGCACAGACTGGACCTCAGGGTGTAAAGGTTAGAAAACTACTTGTAGAGAAAGTATCAAGCATTAAAAGGGAACTCTACTTTTCTATTACTATAGATAGAACCATAGGAAAACCAGTGGTTATTGCTTCAAAAAGGGGTGGTATGAGTATAGAAGAGGTAAGTGAGCTCTACCCGGAAGACATCATAAAAATACCGATAGATCCAGCGGTAGGCTTTTTGCCATACCAGATAAGAAGATTAAAGTACGATCTTGACCTTGTTGAACAGGAAAAAGAAATATCAAGAATCGTAAGTAACCTGTACAAACTGTTTATGGATAAAGACTGCTCGCTTTTAGAGATGAACCCGCTTGTAGTAACAGATACAAACCACTTGGTAGCCCTTGATGCAAAGATAGAAATAGATGACAATGCAATCTTTAGAAGAAAAGAAATAGCAAAGATGAGAGATTTAACTGAATATGACCCAGATGAGCTTGAAGCACGTTTTGCTGGTTTAAACTTTATCAAGCTTGATGGTGATATAGGCTGTATGGTAAACGGTGCAGGTCTTGCTATGGCTACAATGGATGTTATCAAATTTGCAGGTGGAAACCCGGCAAACTTTCTTGATGTAGGTGGTGAAGCTACACCAGATACCATAGCAAAAGGCTTTGAGATAATAACCAGAGACCCAAAAGTAAAAGCTATATTCATAAATATATTTGGCGGTATTGTGCGATGCGATAAAGTGGCAAATGGCATATTGCAAGCCCTAAAGACAGTAGAAGTAAAAGTCCCAATAGTAGTAAGGCTTACCGGTATGAATAAAGAAGAAGGTATGGAAATGCTAAAAAACAGTGGCCTTGCATTTTCTGTAGCCCAGGACATAAAAGAAGCTGCTCATATGATAACTCAAATAACAAAACCAAAAAAAGAAGAAAACCAAACAACAAAAGAAACCAATAAGAAGGAGAAATAAATATGGCTATAGCTGTATATAAAACAAGCAGGGTAATAGTACAAGGCATTACAGGCAAAGAAGGTAGATACCATGCCCTAGCCTGCAGGGATTACGGGACAAAGGTAGTAGGTGGTGTAACACCAGGCAAAGGCGGCAGTGATGTGGATGGTATACCTGTATTTAACACTGTAGAAGAAGCTGTTCAAAAAACAAACCCAAACGTAAGCCTCATATTTGTTCCACCTCCATTTGCAGCAGATGCAATACTAGAAGCAGTAGGCAGTGGTATAAAGATTATTGTATGTATAACAGAAGGTATACCTGTGCTTGATATGGTAAAGGTAAAAAGGGTAATTGAAAAAGAAGGCATAATACTTATAGGTCCAAACTGTCCAGGTATTATAACACCGGATGCTTCAAAAATAGGTATAATGCCAGGTCATATCTTTAAAAGAGGCTCAATAGGTATAATCTCAAGAAGCGGTACACTGCTATATGAGACAGCAGATCAAATATCAAAAGTAGGTCTTGGCCAATCTACATGCCTTGGTATAGGAGGTGACCCTATAGTAGGCACAGACTATATCTTCTGGCTTGAAAGATTTGAACAAGATCCTGAAACAGAAGCCATAATGATAGTAGGTGAGATAGGTGGTGATGCAGAAGAAAAAGCTGCAGAATACATCAAAGCTCATGTTACAAAACCTGTATTTGCTTTTGTTGCAGGCGCAAGCGCTCCAAAAGGCAGAAGAATGGGACATGCAGGTGCAATTATAATGGGAAAGAAAGGCACTGTTGAATCAAAGTACAATGCTTTAAAAGAAGCAGGTGTTCATATCATAGAAAATCCTGGCTACATTGGTGAAACAATATACAAAACACTAAAAGATAAATATCACTTTTCGATTTAGTCTATCCCTCCT
>NZ_FMYU01000013.1:0-44460 GCF_900101285.1 Desulfurella multipotens | reverse complement strand
TAAAATCACAAACTGATCATTTCTATTTTTTGCCCAGGCATATTCATTATGAGCAGGATCAACTGGCTTTAGTTTACCATTGCTCAATGTTTCAATCCTATCTGGTGATATACCATGCATTACAAGGTAGTTCTTTGCTGCATCAGCCCTTTTTTGGCCTAAAGCTAGGTTATAGGCTTCCGTTCCACGCTCATCGCAGTTTCCTTCGATCTTAATTTTGATGTTTGGATGTTTTGCCATATAATCTGCTATACCATCTAGTACTTTTGGAACATCCTGATTAATACCCCATTTGTCAATGTGAGTTAAATTATACTTGTCGAAGTTAAAATGAATGCGTTGGAAGATTTCCTTTAGCCTTTCTTCCTCGCTAACAGATGGTGTAATGGTTGTAGATACAGCAGGTGTGCTAACAGGCTTTTGAACTTCTTGCTTTTGCGGAGCTGGCTTTTCAGTAAGAGGTTTTTTAGGTGCAGTAGAACAACCATAAGCCAAAAATGACGCACAAGCAAATAGCCGCTAAAGAAATAACGCTTTTTTTCATAGATAACCCTCCACGGATAAATATCTAAAAGTTGTATTTTAGTTAAATAATCAACAAAATACAATGCTTTTTCGATTACTTTTTTGTATATTTTATTTAATAAATTGTTTATAAAAAATTAAGACTTTTTCCCGACTTCATTAAACCATTACATTTTCTCCTTTTTCTTCTTCCACAACTCAATTACCTATCCCATTCTCTCAAAAACCCTTAAATGTAGTGCCTAAAAAAAAATTAAAACACTTTAGAGAGTGGGTTTTGGGTGGAAAAGTGATGAAGTCGGGAGCTTAAACAATAGCTTTTTCGCCTTTTAACGACCCTATTGACTATATTAAAAACCATCGACATTTAACTAATTTTCTAGACATACACTCACAAACAACTTTTTTTATTGATTTTTGAATTATACAATTAAATTTGAAAAAAGTAAAGCTCTCAAACCTTGTGCACTGTCATTTTGAGCTCCTTGTCATCCGAAAAGTGCAAGCGAAGTTAGTCATCCTGAGTGAAACGAAGGATCTACTTTGTGCCATTGTACAGTGGTGAGATTCTTCGTCGCTTTCGCTCCTCAGAATGACAGACAGTTAAAAATAACCTTATAAATACTTTTTGCGCTCCAAAAAAGCAAAATATTGAAACATTTTTAAAACAAGCCTTGACATAAGAACTTATTTATTGTATCATTCACACGCTTTTGAAGACATTTTTATTTGAAGCAAAGAGGTATCGCGTTAAAAGTGCTAAAAATTAAAAAAACACGTTTGTTAGGCATTTGTCTTTTGGCTGCATCATTTTGTGGCTTAAGCCCAAAAGCCAACGCTATTGATTTGACACAAAGCTATTATAAAGCCATAGGCTATAATCCAAGCTATTTATCCTCTACTTATCAATATAAAGCCTCGCAAACATACAAAATGCAAGGCCTATCATACTTATTGCCACAAATTTCTCTTAGCGCTAATAGATCCAAGTACGATTTTAGAACTGCCCCATATTATTATGCAAACTACATGGCAAACACTATTTCACTTAATGCTCAACAGTATTTATTTAACCTATCAAGCTTTGCTATGTTTAAAGAGCTAAACACAAAAGCCAAGATGGGCGAATATCAATTTAAAGATGCCGATCAGCAAACCATATATAATGTTGCGCAAAGCTACTTTGATGTGCTTTCTGCATTAGACCAAATAAATCTTACAAAAATGGAAAAAAAAGCTGCACATGAAGATTTGGTTCTTGCCCAAAAATTATACAAAGCAGGTGAAGCAACGCTGGTTGATGTTGATGATGCACAGTCAAGGTACGATATTACATCGGCAAAACTAATTCAGGCTCAAAATAAACTTGATATCGCCCTTACAAAATTTAAGGCAATTGTCGGTATTATGCCAAGAAGCATTTCTCCGTTTAAAGATGATATAAGTTTTAAATTTCCAACACCATCAAAATTAGATGACTGGATAGAACTGGCAAAGCAAAACAGTCCTGTAATTAAATACTACGAACAAAATGTAAATTACTATAAGCAAGATTTAACCAAAGCTATTGGCGATCAGCTGCCAAGCGTAGCGCTTATTGCAAGCTATACTTACACAAACACAAATAGCTATATACAAACACAAACTATAAAATACGCAAGCATCGGCATACAAATAAATGTGCCAATTTTTAATGGCGGCAACTCAATAGCCAGAATTGACGAAGCCCACTATAGGGTAAAACAGGCTCAGATGGACAAAGAAAATTACCAAAACAACATTACTTCAAGCGTTACAGAAGCGTTTTTAAATGTATCAAGCGATATATCAAAAATTGACAGTTTAAGAATTGCAAAAAAAGCTGCTCAAACCGCACTAAAGGCAAATTACATGGGCCTAAAAGCCGGCATAAAAACTATTGCAGATGTGATAAATGCTCAAAAACAGCTATACGATGTAGAAAACCAACTTTTAAACGCAAAATACAGCTATATTACAGATATGTTTAAGCTAAAATATTACTCTGGCGTGCTAAGCAAAGATGACATTGATTTTTTCAATGCATATTTGGCACCAAGTTCGGAGTTGATTGTTAGCAACAATTAAATAATTTCGGAGGTTTCGTGTTTTCCAGACCAAATTTTTTTGGCAGACAAAAGCCAAAAAGCCAGCTGCTGCAAGCATTAAAGCCATTTAAACAGGCATTCATTACAACAGGCATAGTAAGCGCTATAATTAATATTATAATGATAGTACCTTCAATATATATGCTGGAAGTTTATGACAGAATTTTGGTTTCAAAAAGTGTGCCGACGCTAATTTTGATTAGTTTAATGGTTTTAGGTTTTTACGCTTTTATGGGAGTTCTTGAATGGCTCCGCTCACAGCTTTTAATTAGGATAAGCAACAACATGGATGCCCAATTAAATGAAAAAGTGTTTTCTGTAGCATTTTCAAACGCACTATACGCAAACACAGGCAACCCATCTCAAGCATTCAGTGATTTTACAAACATAAGGCAATTCCTCACAGGAAGCGGCGTGTTAGCGTTTTTTGATATACCGTGGACGCCAATTTATATAATAATTCTTTTTATGATACACACAGTTATAGGCATACTTGCAATTGTGGCAAGCTTGGTAATGATGGGTATGGCTATACTTACAGAGGTTGTTACAAAAAAAGGACTTGGGGAAGCCAATAAACATTATCAAGAATCTCAGGTATTTGCAAATGTAAACTTTCGCAATGCTGAAGCAATTTATGCTATGGGCATGAAAGAAAATGTTAAAAAACACTGGTATAGCAGGTACATTAACTTTCTAAGCTACCAATCTGACACAAGCTCTAAAGCTGGAACTATTAGCGCTATAACTAAAGCATTAAGAATAACATTTCAATCCCTTTTGGGCTATGGTGTAAGTGCTTATTACGCTATACAAGGTCAACTGACGATGGGAATGATAGTAGCCTCTGCAATACTTATAGGCAGGGCATTAAGCCCTGTGGATTTGGCAATCAGCGTTTGGCGACAGTTTGTTTCTGTGCGTGAATCATACGCAAGGCTTGAAGCTATGTTTGCTCAATACCCAGAAAAGCCAAAGGGTCTCCAGTTACCTCCGCCTGTTGGCAGAGTATCTGTATCCAATCTAATTGCCGTTCCGCCAGGATCAAATTTGATGATACTAAAGAATGTAAGTTTTGAAGTTAACCCAGGTGAAATGGTCGGCATTATAGGTCCTGTAGCATCTGGTAAAACAACGCTTGGCAAAATGCTTGTAGGGATCTGGCCCCCATACAGCGGTTCTGTAAGGCTTGACGGCGCAGAAATAAGCACATGGGATAGAGAAGACTTAGGAAAATATATTGGCTATCTGCCGCAGGATGTAGAGTTGCTTGATGGCACAGTAGCAGAAAATATCGCGCGATTTGGAGAAATTGACTCCAACAAAGTTATAAAAGCTGCTCAAATGGCTGGCATACACGAGATGATTTTACAATTTCCAGAAGGTTATGACACAAAATTAGGCACAAACGGCGCAATAATCTCAGGCGGTCAAAAGCAAAGAATAGGCCTTGCCCGAGCCCTTTACAATGACCCAACACTTATAGTTTTAGATGAGCCAAACTCTAGCTTGGATGATATGGGCGAGCGAGCTTTGATATACGCTTTGTTAAATTTAAAGAAAATGAAAAAAACAGTATTTTTGATAACACATAGAACACCAATACTTGCCATAACAGATAAAATCATACTGATGCTAAATGGCAGCGTGCAGGCATTTGGCCCATCTCAAGAAATACTAAAAGCCCTTCAAGCTGTAAACGAACAGCAAGCCCAGATGCAAGCACAGCAAAACGCTCACTTAAATAACCCAAATCAAGCGCCACAAACACCACAAAAAGGAGCCTAAAGTTATGGATTACTTGCCACCTGGTACTCAAAAATTAAATACAAACACAAAAAAAATGATGCATATAGCAATAGCAGTTGTTGTAATTTTCTTTGGAGGATTTTTACTGTGGGCAGCTTTAGCGCCTCTAAGCAGCGGTATAGTTGTGCCAGGCACAGTTGTAACAAGCGCTCGTTTGAATATCATTCAAAGCCCGCAGACAGCTAAAATCAAAAGTATTCTTGTAAAAGAAGGCGAAGTAGTCAAAAAAAATCAACCGCTTATCATTCTGGATGATTCTGAAGCAAAAGCAGCATACGCAAAAGCAAAAAGCGAGTATTTATACCTTTTATCAATGGAATCAAGGCTTCAAGCCCAGCTTCAAAACAGCCCCGACATTACATTTCCAAAAGAGCTTTTAGAAAACGCCCAGGATCCGTATGTTTCAAATCTTATACAAACACAAAGGCAGTTATTTTTTTCAACTATGCAAAACTTTCAAAGTCAAAAAAATGCAATTTTACAAAACACTGCTGGCTTGCAATCTGAACTATATGGTCTAAAGTTAAATGCCGATTCTTTCAAATCACAGGTAAGCATCTTAGCCCAGCAGATTTCGTCTCTAAAGCCGCTTGCAAAAGAAGGCTACTACCCAAAAAATCAGTTTTTAGACAAAGAAAGACAGTACGAAGAGCTAAAAGGCAATTTAGATAATTTGCTTGGTCAAATTGGTCGTATACAAACACAAATTGCCGAAAATAACGCAAAACTTCAAAACCTTCAAAGTCAGTTTTTAGCCGATACGCAAGGAAAACTTGCAGAAGTTGACTCACAACTCTCATCAGCAAAGTACCAGTATCTGTACTACAAAAAAATTTACGAGAGCATGACTATAAAATCTCCAATAAACGGCACAGTGCTTTACTTAACCGTGCACACCATAGGAGCAGTCGCAGCACAGGGTCAGGAATTGCTAGAAATACTGCCTATTGACTCAAAATTTATCATTGAAGCTCAGGTTGAACCGCAAGACATAGATAAAGTGCATTTAAATCAAGATGCGGATTTAAACTTTATAGCTTTCAACGTCCACACAACGCCCATAGTCCATGGCAAGGTAATTTATGTTTCTGCAGATACAATTACAACGCAAAACGCTAAAATGCCTTTCTATATCGTGCGCATTGAGTTAACTAAAGATGCCATAAAAAAATTAGCTCACAAAAAAATAGTTGCTGGCATGCCAGTGCAGGTTACTATAAAAACAGGCAAGCAAAGCATGCTTGAATATTTGTTAAAACCATTAACAGAAAATTTTTCAAAAGCGTTTAAGGAATAGCTTTTAATTATGAAAATAGCTATTGTTACGCCTTCTCCTGTACCTTTTGTGGTGGGGGGAGCAGAAAAATTATTTATGGGGCTTTTGTGGTACTTTAATAAATTAACGCCTCATAGTGTAGAGTTAATAAAATTACCCTGCAAAGACCAGGAATTCTGGTCGCTAATGGATTGCTACAAACGCTTTAGCGAGCTAAAGCTTGATTATTTTGATATGGTTATTACTACAAAATACCCTGCGTGGATGATTAACCATAAAAATCACCATCTGTATCTTCAGCACACATGCAGGGGCGTTTACGATTTGTATCACAAGCAAGCAAATATATTTGAACCACTCCCAAACTCAAAAGAACTTAAAAACCTTTACGCTATAATGAGCGACCCTAAAGCAGATTTCAATTGCCTTTCAAGTTTTTTTTCCGAGTTGTTTGGGCTTTATGGGCTAAAACACCTTAGAGAGCTATTTGTTTTTCCCGGTCCTCTTACTCGAGCAATTATACATTTTCTTGACAAAATAGCTTTGTCTCCCAAAAATATAAAAAGCTACAGCGCTATTTCATACAATGTTGCCCAAAGAGAAAATTATTTTCCAGAAAATGTTGATATTCAGATCATACATCACCCAAGTGCGCTTGATAATTTGCACTCAAAAGAATACAATTATATTTTTACTGCAAGTCGCCTGGAAGATTTAAAACGCATTGACCTGCTAATTAATGCTTATAAAAAAGTAAAATCACCTATGAAGTTTAAAATTGCCGGCACTGGATCTGCTTTTGATAAATTGAAAAACTTAGCAAAAGATGATGAAAGGATTGAATTTTTAGGCTTTATATCCGACGATCAAATGATTGAGCACTACAGCAGAGCGTATTTTGTGCCTTATGTGCCATACGACGAAGATTATGGTTTAATCACACTTGAAGCTATGCAATCCCAAAAAAGTGTTATTACCACAACTGACGCTGGAGGGACAAACGAGCTTGTCCAAAATGGTTTAAACGGTTTTATCGTACCCCCAACGCCACAAGACATTGCACAGGCTATGCAAACTCTTATAGAAAACCCGGAACTAACGCTAAAATTAGGAAAAAACGCAAAAAGTTCAACAGATTACATAAATTGGCAAAACACAATTTCCAAACTTTTGAAAGAATCTTTACCTTCAAAAATGATAAGCATACCCAAAAAGCCTAAGATGCTTGTATTATCTACTTTCAGCATTTATCCAGCCGTTCAGGGTGGTCAAAAAAGAATTTATAACATATACAAACAGCTATCGAAGCGATTTGATGTGGTGCTCATTAGCCTGACCAGCAATCCTTCACAAGCAGGCGTAAAACATATATCGGCTAACTTTAAAGAAATAGCGATTCTCAAATCAAAAAAACACCTTGAGCATGAAAAAGACATTGCTTTAATGCTTAATTTTAATGCCATAGAAGATATAGCTGCAATAGAAGGCTATAAATATACGCTTGAATTTTTAGAAGCCATCAGAAAACAGGCTCTTGATGCAGATGTGGCTGTTTTAGAGCATCCCTATCTTTATTATGCATTAAACGAATTTTTTAGAGGCAATGTATTTTATGATGCTCAAAATGCAGAGTACATAATGAAAGATATAGTTTTACCACAAAGTGCTCACAAACAGGAATATTTAGCAAAAGTTTACGATATAGAAAAAAACTGCGCAACAAATTCAAAGTATGTATTTTATGTTTCTGATCATGATCTGGATTTTTTTGTAAACAAATACAATCTAAATAAAAATAAACTCTTATCTGTACCAAACGGCGAAGATTTTAAATATGCTGCTTCAAAAACTTTAAACCCATCAGATAGGTCTAAACTTAAAGCACAGCTTGGCCTGGATAAAAAATGCGTAGTTTTTTCAGGTTCGTACCATTCACCAAACATCGACGCTCTAAGATACATAGAACAATTTGCCTTTCAACTAAACGACATTGTTTTTTTTATTATAGGTTCTGTTTGCAATGCCTTAAAAAAAGATTTAGAAAATATTGTCCCATTAGGTATCGTTAGTGAAAACGAAAAAGCTCTTGTGTACAATATCTCTGATCTTGCGCTAAATCCTATCCTAAAAGGCGCAGGCAGCAATATTAAACTTATAGATTATGTAGCTTTTAGCGTAGCCTGCCTTACAACACCAACAGGCAAAAGGGGCTATGATATAGAAGGTTTATTTACGCAAGATATTGATAACTTTTCTAACAAAATAAAAGAACTGTTATCTACTGACAAAGATAACCTTGAAGAATCAGCAAAAAAAGCCTTTGAGTCTGCTTCAAAAAAGTTTGACTGGTCTGTTATTGTATCAAAATTATTTAATGTTATTTGTTGATAGTCAAAGGCTTATGGGCTATCAAAGCTAAATCCCTTGGTGCTTTTATATAATCATCAAGCGTATCAAATTTATAGCTTTTAAATGGTATGAGTTTTTGAAATTCTGTTACAAAAAAACATTCTGCATTTAAAAAACCACCATATCTCACCAAAAATTCCAGTGTTTCTGGATGAATATGGCTTATATGCGAAAAATCCCTAAAAAAATCATAAAAACCAACAAAAATGTTTGCAATGTTTGGTGTCTCAAAAATTAAAACACCGCCTGGCTTTATTATGCGATAAGATTGCCAGATCAGGTTTAGAATCCCTTTAAAGTCTATATGCTCTATAAAATGAAATGCGCTTATGCCGCATGCAGAATTGTCAGGCTGAGATTGCAAAAAATCAAATGCATCGCCATATACTGCATTGAGCGATTTATCCTTGCATAACAAAACATTAAGTTTATTTGCATCAATGCCTATAGGATTTAGACCATTTTGGGCTAAAAGCTCAAGCCACTCGCCTCTTCCGCACCCTAAATCAATAAACCCTAAATCTTCAGTTTTGTTTGCAGCTTCAAGTGCAGATGGCAGATACACTTCTAATTTTTTCTTTACCTGATGCTCGCTACCGCGAAACTCAGATTCAAAAGCAACATATAAGTCATCAAGACTATACCGGCTTGGATTATCAATGTCTGGTGCATTTTGCTTTAAATATTGAATTTGCGAGTTATTATTTAAAATCTGATTTAATTTTAGATTTAAAATTGCGTATCTGTTTTCAGATATAGCTTTTAAATCGCTAATCTTTTGTTCTAACTCTGCAATTTTTTCTTGGTTTTGGCTATAAATACCATGTACTGATTCTGCTAATTTATCTACCTGTATTTGAAAGTCTGATTTTGTGCTTTCAAGCTTTTGTTGTGTAAAAAATTTAAAAGATTCAAAATCCTGCTGGATATTCAAGACAGCGTATCTTGTATTTGATAATTTAACAAGCGCTTTAAAAAATCTAACGGTTTTACTAAAAAGATTATTTTTTGATTGTGTCTGAATCTGCAAGCTATTTGATTGAGTTTCTACAGGAAATGTATCTGATAATGCTTTAATTTTTTTTGCAATATTATTCTTATCAATCATGTTATCAACTAAAAAAGCCCTTCCAGCTGGAAGGGCTAATAGAACTTTTTTGAAAGCTTAAAAGTTAACCGAAAATTAGCTTTAAGCTATGTGAACTGCGTGATACGTTGTGTCGTTTACGCTTGCTGTTGTTACACTGCCTATTGCATTAGCTGAGCCAATCAAAACTACAATATCATCATTTATTGTGCTTGTGCTTGCGCCTGTATCAACGATGTAATTTAGGCTGTTATACTGAAATTGATACAGCGTATTGGCTTTGCCATTAGTGTCAATATATTGTAGGTCAGCAACAGGAAGAGTAGGGCCTCCACTTGTTACTGGGATAGTTGTTACTGTGCTAACAGAGCCATATGATGTATTCGACGCGCCACCTCCTACAGCATTTGTGTCAAACAGGAGGTAATCGTTTCCATGAGTGTTACCAGTAGTAAAGTAATCCACTAAGCCGCCTGAGAGGTTGCCGTATTGAGCATTGTGAACATCAAAGTAGACATTGACTGTAGCATTAGCATTTCCGCTAGTATTGTCAGTTAAACTCATAGTTGTATTTGTAGGTGCTATAAACAAATTGGTAACCACGGTAGCAGGTCCTCCTGCTGCTGTTGATCCTAATGCTTGCGTAGAATCAACTATGCTTAAATGATAAACATTTGATCCTGTCTGGCTTGCGCCGCTAAATTGGCTTGCATTAAATACATTTGTGATATTTAAAGCACTCGTTTGACCAGTTGAGCCAAAGTAACCTACTAAACCGCTGGCATTACCATTAGCTATACTTAAATCATAGTTTCCGCCAATTGTAACATTGTGTGCAGTTGTACTGCCAGCAGTAGAAGTGCCTGCATAATCCCACGCCTTAATTATATTTTTACTAGTTCCGCTACCAGAAGAGTTCAATACTACATTGCCAAAACCAGAGGTGCTACTTGTATCTGTATTGAGCGTGCCAATGGTTAAGCCTGGATTTGAGCTATCACCTATATTTAGATGCAGTATCTGATTTGTGCCAGAAGCTGATAGGGTATCAGTTGCTGTTCCTGCTGTGCTCTTAAGAATATTTACAGTATTGCTACTTGTTAGGCCTGAAATTGTGTTTGAAGCTGTATTATCAATATTATATGTTGTAATGGAAGTCAAAAGATTACCGCTAATATTAGAACCAGAGGTAGTCAATATATCCAGTGTACGGAAACCAGAAAATGAAGTATTTATAGCCTTTGTTAGTGAACTATTTGGGTTGTCTATTGTTGTAGCAGTATTACCATCATTTATGCCCAAAATATTGTTTCCGCTTCCTGGTTTTATTGTGCCAAAATGTGTGTTGGAAAGCTGGTTGCTGCTGAAAGTAAGCTCTGTTGTTGGGCTTGTGCCACCAGTAAATGTAAAGCCGGAAGCTAAAGGTGATACCCCAGCACCGCCTTTGCCAGTTGCAAAGTCCAGGTACAGATTAGCAGTATCATTTGCTGCATTTACTGTAGCAAGACCGCTTAAGTTTGGATTAGACAAATCCAGGTACACTTCAGCTGCGCCTGCAATGTTTAGTGTCGTAAGAGCACTAGCGTTAGCGCCACTAATATAAGTGCCAAATTGACTACTGCTATCGCTATTCAACGAAGCATTTGCAGCACCTGAGATATTTAGTGTAGTAAGCGTAGCTGTTGTCGAATTGTCATTAATGCTGTTCACATAGTTTTTGCCTGAAACATTGAGATTCAGCGTGGCAATATTAGATGTCTTTAGAGTATCACCGCTATTTGATACTGATTTACCGATTGTATTGATAGTTAAATTTTGCGTTGAAGCGGTTGTGTTAGTGTTGGTAAGGCTGTAAGTAACTTTGCCAGAATCATTTGCAAGCACTACATTGCCTATTGTGCCAGAAAGTTTAATATCAGAATTTTTGACAGCACCATTAATTGTAGCGTTTTGACCGTTTAGTGTATACTCTACCCCCCCATCAGGATTATTAGAAGTCAAATTTAAAATTCCGCTTGTACCGCTAAAGTCAAGACCTTTGCTATCATTGTTAATCTTTACATTTTGTATGTTTGTTAAGCCCACTTGGTTAAGCTGAAAATCACTTTGATTATTACCATCAATCTGTAAAATATTCATTGAAGTTGCTGGAGCTGAAACTGTATCACCTTGATCGATAGTAGAATTATTACCAGAAAGCGAGCCTTCAAATATATTTACAACACCGCTTCCTTGCAAGTGATCTATGCCTGTTGTAAACTCGTAGTAGTTTGTTGAAGTCTGGATTATAGTATCCCCAGACTGTGCAATATTGTTTACTATATAGCCAATAGTCTGGTTTGGTGTAGGCAGTGTGGAAGGATCGGCAGTTACACTAGACAAATAGGCTTTTGCAGCAGCAATATCTGCAGCGTCATAGGTTGCTGTAAGCTGGCTTGCGCTTCCTGTGTATAGTGCGGGATCAAGCGCCTGTGTAAACTGCATGGCTGCTGTGAGTTTGTTTTGTAGCGTAATGGCATCGTTTCCTCGAGCACCGTTTAGGATGTTTAATGCTATTGTGCCTGGTGTAAATGTGCCATTGTTAAAACCATTTTCATAAAAAGCCAAACCTTGCTGATCCGGAGCTCTGTTAAATAAAGCCTGATAAATTGATGTAATAACTTGAGCGATATTTGCGCTTGTGATTGTGCCGTAATTGGCTTTGGCTTCAAGAGAATTGGCAAAAGCATTTATAATCTGTGGTGTTAAGCCTCCTTGAGCAGCTGCCATTTGAGACCAATAAATTAGACCTGCTGGATCAGCTGGCCTTTGATAATAGGCAATGTACAAATCTTGAACCTGGTTAAAATAATCCGTAAAAGTCATAAAAGGACCTCCTCACAAAATTTTTTAATTAGAAAATAACTTTACTTTGCAACCAAAACCGTTAAGAGTGCATCCAATCCTACACCTCCTATTATTAACTTAATAACAATCCACCTACCAACTTTAATACGCATCCATTAATTTACTCACCCTTGTTTACATAGTAACAAAAAAATTCACAAAGTCAAGTCTTTTTTATAAAAAAAATTAGATTTAATAATTTAACCGCAGCTTTTTTGCAAAACACCAGGCGATGATTAGCCTATTATTGCAATAAATTTACTTTACACAAAGCCATTCAATGTTTATTTGAGAACAAACATTGTTGTTTGTGCGCATCAAAAAAGGCAAGTCTTGCTGTTTTATCTCGCCTTTGTTTAGCTTATCTATGTAGATAGGATCCAGTATATAATTGTAGGATAAAATTTTGAAATTTACACCCAAATAAATCCCAAGCGGTGTATTTGCCCATTTGTTTGCAATCCACTGTTTGTTTAACTCTTGATCAAACATTTGTAAGCCTTCTACAGTAATCGGCCTTACATGCGTTGGATCTGTAAGAAAATTATCATGTCTTGGGTGGGGAACGCGTATATGAATAATAGCGCCATTGATACAAATACGCCAAATTTCTTTTATTATCGAAAGATACACGCTAGTTTGCTGGCCTAAATGTTCCAAAACATGATTTAGCAAAATTTCATCTACACTTGAGTCTTCAAAAGGCCAGGGTACTTTTTCTAAATCCCATACAACGTCAGGGTTAACAGCTTCCACAAAATCTACATTGACAAAGCCGTCTAATTTTTTATCGCCGCACCCAAGGTTTAATTTTATACTCATTTATAATCCGTGTAAGATTTTTCTTCTTTTATGGTGCTGTTTAACCTATCATTTATACGTCTTTTTATGCTGTAGCGCAGGTCATTTTTTATATAAACGTTTCTTGCAAGCTCAATAAACCTGCTGTCAAACTGCTTTTTTTTCTCCAATTGCCTGATGGCATCTTCTATGTCCCATAGTTCCTCGTTTACTTTTTTTAACTCTTTTATATCGTTTGTTAAGCTTTCTTGCAATTGCAAAACTTCCGTTGCTTTTAATAGCTCATCAAGCTCAAACTTTATGTTTTTTAACTTCTGCTCGTCTTTAATACGCTCAAGCTTTATCTGCAATATTGTAATTTTATCAAATACTTCTCCCCACGAAACGCTAATTTTGGGTGTTTGGTACATTTTCTTCTCCGTCTAAGTTTATTTTTAAAAAGCCGTTTACCGTTATGTTTTTGCTTTTTGGCGTGGCCAAAACAAAAAATTGTTGAGAGTTTTGTTCAATCTCCAAAGCCCAAAAATCATACAAATCTTTTACCAGACTGCACGCTACAGCTATATTTTGCTTTGCTATAGGCCCAAAGGCTATAAATGGCTTGTGTGTGTTTATAGTTAGCATTGCGCCTTTTATGCTATTTGCAAAATCCGACGGAGCACACAGTGCAATCATATTGCAGTAATCAAGGTTTAGGCTATCTATTGTCTGCAGATTAATACTTACAAGCCTCGGCACATTGCCTATAGCAAGCGGGTCACTTTCACTTTGAGGGTCAAAATCAATAACATTTATTTTGTTTATCTGGTGGGCGCATGCAGACTCATAGGCGTAGATATTTTTGCAGCCATTCATTGCAAAACTGCCGCACAATGCCTGAAATTTTAACCTTCTTGGCTCAAAAGCTATGACTTTGCCAAAAAATGCGCATATTTTGGATGCTGTTATATAGACTTTTGTATCAAGCATAGCTCCTACAAAAATACTGCCTTGCTTTAAAAGGAGTGAAATAGAATTTAAAAAATTTTGAGTTACCTTTGAGTATAAGTTGTTTGGCTTTTCCCTGATAAAGCCTATCGTATCAGCCACATTGCAAAAGGATGGCAGTTTTAAATCACCTGTTATTTCAATGCGTGGTTTGCTTGGCGAAACTTCACTAAACTTTTTGTACAGTTTTTCATAGACAGTTTTTGCGCTTAGAGTGCGCCACGATTTTTCATAGGTTGCCTCTATTTCTTTGTACTCTTCATCTGAAACCTTAACTTTACCGTAGGCAGGCAGATTTTTTGCATTGTCTAATTCTACAAAATCCACCGTAGGATAGTTTGTGTAACATGAAGCATCGGTAGAAGATAATAGTGCCACGCAAGGCTTATCGCAGGCATCAGCAAGGTGCAGGCTAAAACTATCAATACTAATAATGCCGTCTACTTGGGCACATAAAGCTTTGAATTTTTCGGGGTTATCAATTTTGCCTTCTAAATCCAAAAGCCTTGGGTGTTTTATGTCTAACGTGCTGTCAACTATTAAAGTACAATCCTTTGCAATGGCTAAAAAGTTTCTTGCAAAAGGCGCTGCAATGTGCTTTGGGAAAGTCCTCAAAGGCACAGATGCTTTATGCACAAAAAGGATTTTTTTACCTTTTATATCTTTTAAAAGCTCCTGCACAGACAAATTTGCAAGATAGTGTATTGTAGTACTGTTTCGTTTTTTGCTTTTATCTATACTATCTGGATCGAGCCCAAACCACCACAAATACCAGTCGAATCTATTGGAAGTATTGTAGTTTGGCAAATTTATAAGGCCAGTTGTGTCAAAATATGCATCATATGCGCCTAAATCAACTAAAGACAAACCAGCAAAGTATATATTTTCAATGTAGGGTTTACTTGATAGTATATAGGCATTGTATGGGTTTGCATCTATACCAAGCAGGATATCAACGCTAAAACTGCCAATTTCATCTTTTAAAACTTTTGCTACATGATCAAATGCATTTATGCCAACAAGGCTATCGCCCAGATTACCGCCAAAGCCATTTACAATCAAAAACCTGTAGTGATTTCTGTTTGGCTTTTTTGCTTTTAAAACGCTTAACTGAGCGCCCAGGCAAAACGGCTCACTATGCGTGTAAAACTTATTTGCAAAAGCAATATTGTAAGATACTCTGCCAATTTTAAGTGGGGCATTTGGCCAGGAAAGCAAAGCTGATTCATTGTAGGCTGTAAGTTCTTTCAAAGATGCTTCTATATCAAGCTCTTTTAGATAATCAAGCAGATACTTTGCCTCGCCAATGTTGTTAATTATTATGTTTGAAACATCTGGTTTATCAACAGGGCTTTGCCTGTAAAATCTTATATACTTTGGTGTATCAACAAGCGTGTCTTTTTTTGCTAAAAAGCCTTCCATAGATACAGGTTTATATCATAAAGAAAATTTTTTTTCAAATATATACTTTTTTTTGTTGACAAACAAAACCCATTTTTTATAAAATTCTTAAAAAAATTTCATTATTGGAGGCTTTTTATGAATTCATCGCCACAAGACTTAGTGCAAGAGCTCTATATTGCTGCATACGGCAGACCAGCAGACCCGGCTGGACTTCAGTATTGGACTAATGTGCTAAACCAAAATGGAAACAATATAGGCGCCATTGTGTCAAATTTTACCAATTCTACAGAAGCCAACAACCTATACGGCACAATTAGCTCAAGCAATCTGCCAACCGTATTAAACAATATTTACGAAAATTTATTTAACAGACCTATAGATCAAGTCGGCTTACAATATTGGGAAAATACATATAACCAATACCATATGAGTGTTGGAGATCTTGCCTATGCTATTATGCAAGGCGCTCAAAATTCTGATGTTACTGTAATTGACAATAAAATTGCAACGGCCCAAACTATCACAAACTATTTAGCAAGCAATCCAAATATCAGCATAACACAAGGAGAGGTTCCTTTGCTTGATAATTTTTTGAAATCTGTATCTACCAGTGTGCCTTCATTAAACGATATACAAAACTTTTTAAATAATATGAACAATCAAAATATTGTTCAATCCTTGTATCTGGCATTCTACGATAGACCGGCAGATCCAGCTGGTTTGCAATATTGGTCAAATGTGCTATCTCAAAACGCAAACAACATTAATGCTATACTGCCTTCTTTTGCCAGTTCTCAAGAATCAGCTACACTCTATGGTAATGTTCAGCCTACACCGGATTTAAACACTTTGATAAATACAATGGATAATTATTTTAACACTCTTTTTACTACATACGGCCTAACTCCACCAAACCTTCAGGGTTTAAACAATGCTGTTGCAAGTTATTACCAGGACTATGCTAGCGGGAACCTAACAAATGTAAACAATGACATTAATAACATAATTAACCAGTTTGACAATTTAATGATTTATGCGGCAAACCAATATGGCATAAAGCTTACAGTAAATGATTTGCAACCTCTTAATGCTTTATTGCAAAATACATACCAAAGCGGTCAATTCCCAACAGAAAGCAACTTTATAAATGCGTTTGATTCATTTATAACGAATGCGGCAAAGACTAACAATGAAACTATTACTAGCAGCGACTTATCTGAGCTTAATAGTATACTTAGCAGTGCTTATCAGTCTGAATTTTCTACATTACAATCATATGTAAATTCTGTGGATAATATGATAAATACCATATATCAAAACTTATTCGGCAGACCAGCAGATTCAAGCGGATTGCAATATTGGCAAAATATTTACACACATACACCAAATATGAATCCTGGGCTTTTAGCATACGATATTTTACACAGTGCCACCGGCTCTGATTTAAATACCATACAACATAAAATTGCCATAGCAAATGAAGTTACGCTTTTATACCAAAACAACCCTACTGCCTACAACAGCTCAACAGTAAAAGGTTTAATTAGCGGCTCTACTTTGCCTTCCATAAGCGATGTTGCAAATTTACTAAATTTACCAACAACGAGCATCAATACAGGCTCAAGTAGTACAGGTACTTCAAGTAGCAGCACACCTTTTACGGTATCAAATCCTGGTACTTATAATGGTTTGACGATTAATTATCAAAATGGAATTATTTTTTCTAACTTAATCAACCCAAATAACCCCACAACTACAAATATAATCAGCATTCAAGATTCTAGCAATTTTACAACAGATTTAAATACAGCAATTGCTAAAACTACACCCACAACTCCATATTCATACTTTATATATGAAGGCAATACATATATTGTTGATCATGGTTATACAGATGCTGGGTCTACTACTTTTAATAGCGGCGTAGATGCAGAAGTTGAAATAGTTGGCTCACATATACCTAACCCAACTGTTGTAGGAGGGCATGTTACTTTTTCTAGTTAATTTTTTGCCTTGCCATAATGGTAAGGCTTTTTAGCTTAAAAAGTTTTTTAATTTATCACACAGCATTTCTAAAGACTCATCCCAGCTTAATAAAGAGGGAGTTTCTTTTTCTTTAACATTGTGTGGCTGCTTTATAAAAAATTTTATTTTGTTAATTAAATCATTTACATCATATGGTTTAAAGTATATTGGGTAAGCACCACCTACTTCTCTAAAAACTTCTATATCACTTGCAATAATTGGTTTTTTGTATTGCATAGCTTCCACCAAAGGCAGTCCAAAGCCTTCTCTTTGAGAAGCAAAAATGAGCGCTTTAGTATTATTGTATAAAAAATTCAACTCACTATCATTGCAAATGTTAAACATAAATAGCTTTTTATTGTAATATGGGGAACTTAAGATACGATTCAATAAATTCTGGCTTTCACAAGCATACTTTCCAACAATAACCAACGCATCACTAAAACCATTATTCCACAGGTATTCAAAAGCTTCAACAACAATACTTTGACCCTTTCTTGGCTCAATTGTACCTACAATAAGAAAATATGGATTTTTTGTTATATTAAAAATATCAGATTGAATTGATTCGTCTTCTTTAGATTTTGGCAAATCTGCGCCTAGATAAAAATATTCTATTGGTTTATTAATTTTTTGTGATTTTAAATAGTTAGCAATATTTCTTTGCTCACTTTTTGAGATAGTAATATAAAAATCTGTATATTTGATAATCTTATTAAAACTCTTTTCAAAAGCATTAACCAGAGTATCAATTACTATTTCTTTGTTTGTTATTGGTATTATATCATATACCAGATAGGCAACTTTACCACCCTTTTTTTTTAATTTCTTTTGGATTTTAAAAAAAAGTTTATTTTCAGTATAAGTAATTTGCCAAAAAGCATCAATTATAAATAACAAATCGGTTTCATTCATTATTAGCGTATTTTTTTGGTAAAATATAGAGCTAATAAAATCTACCAAAAAATTTTTAATAGGGTGGTAGATACAACCATAATAAAAATCCCACAATGTTTGAACAATATTATATGTAATCTCATTTTTATTTTTTAGATAAAATTTAACTTTCTTTTTAAAACTTGTCTTGTTGGTAATATTGGTAATATCTGATGGCAGGGATGAAAGGAAATTTTCTATATTGATGTAACCATATTTTGTTAAAATCACTGGAACCACAGATACTCCTAATTTTTTTTCCATTAAATCAGTTCTCGACACAATGTTACGCACTACTCTTTGAATACCGGTTTGCAAATTATATGTGTAAGTATCAGAGCAATCAATTAAAATTCTTTTAACAGCCATAATTTATCTATTGATTATTTTATTTTATCCTTTTTTAGATCAGCTTCCATCATAATCTGCACTAATTTATCAAATTTTTGATATATTTACTAGTTTTTTTAAAATTATTTTTTCCAAAATTATTCGACCTATCTAGCATACAACAAAAGATTTATTATTTTTAAAACACATTTTCTATATATTTACCGAAAAATCAAAACGTTGTAATGTTAAATTTACATTATAATAAGGGTCTTTAGAGTCTAAAATTTTCCTCCAATTTTTAGTAAATAAATCTTTTTCTTTTTTAAACTTCTGCTGCTTTTCAAAAGTATCATCTCTGCCTCTCGTTTTAAATTCAAAATGATAAGCTTTGGCAAATGGAGTAAAAACAATCAAATAACCCATTTGTCTGATTTTCAGGCAAAAATCAATATCGTTAAACGCTATTTGGTATCTTTCATCAAAACCACCAACTTCATTAAAAACAGACTTTTTTGTCATCAAACAGGCACCGGTAACCGCTGATATATTCTGGACAACTTTGAGGCGCATAAAGTACCCATTTGATTGGGCAGGAAAATATCTATGAGAATGATCAGCGGCACCACCTAAACCTATAATCACACCTGCATGCTGTATAGTATTATCTGGATACAAAAGTTTTGCACCTACTGCCCCCACATCGTCTCTTTGTATAAACATAAGCATTTCTTCCATCCAATTATTGTTTATAATTTCAATATCATTGTTTAAAAAAAGCAAAATATCTCCAGATGCATACGATACAGCAAAGTTATTAATTTCAGAATAATTAAATTCTTTAGACTTAGACCACCGAATAATCTTTATAAAATCGTATGTTTTTTGCAGATATTCATAATATTCAAGTGTTGATTTATCTGTTGTATTATTTTCAGCAATTATAATTTCGTAATTATTATATGTGGATTTTAAAATAGATTCTATACACTTTTTTAAATCATCCTTATGGTCCTTGTTTGGAATTATTATTGATATTTTTTGGTAATTACTAATTTCATAATTTATTTTGTAAAAACCCAAGAAACCTAAATTTTCAACCTTTCCTTTTAAGCCTACCCTTGAGAGGTGATCACTTAAAGCATTTTTACCATTTTCATGAGCATACAACTTTTTGTTTTCATCTAAAAATTTATTTACAAATCGTTTATGATACAAAACTTTAGGTATATGGATTATTTTTTTAGCTTTTTCTACACATCTGAGGATAAAATCATAATCGTGAAAAACCTCATAGCCTTCCCTAAAAATACCCACTTTATCAATCAACTGTTTTTTTACTACAATTAAATTACCAATATAGTTATAACTTCTGAGTAAATCAGGGCTAAAATCTGGTTTAAAATGTGGTTCAAATCTTTTTCTACCATTTTTTGAAATCTTATCTTCGTCTGGGTAGATAAAATCAGCATCAGGGTTTTGATTTATAGCTTTTACAATTTCATACAAAGCAAAAGGTGCTAAAGTATCAAATTGATCTAAAAACGCAATATAATCACCATCTGCAAGCTTTAATGCTCTATTTAAATTATAAACTATTCCGGGATTCTCTTTAAAAAATTTGACTGTTATGCGTTTATCTTTCGATAAGTAAGTTTTAAGCAATTTTATTATCTCACGATTAGGCCTATCTGCAATGCATAATTGCCAATTTGAGTAAGTTTGCGATGTAACAGAATTTAGCACATTCAAAAGCGTGTTTTTCTGTGTATTAAAAGTGGATACGACAATAGAAATTTTAGGGCTATAAGAAAATTTGAAACTTTTCTGTTTCTTAAGTGTGTTTTTATCGGGTTCAAATTTTTTTATCCACAATTTATATGGATCAATTAAATTGAATCTTTCCAAAATTTTAGCCAAAAACATCCTAAATCCATTATTTTTTAGATATAAAATAGCTCTTGTAAAATTATTTTTTTTAAAAATCATTATTGTGTTTTTAAAGCTTCCTCAAAACCTGGATCATGTTTTACCACATAATAGGCACCATGATTTGTTAAATGATTGGTGTCTAAATATAGTGGATAACCTTCTTTGTCTAAAACTATACACGGCTTGTCATCAATACACATATGTTTTGCAGGATTTATTAGTGTAAATTTGTAATACTTTTCTGCTTCTTTAAATGCCTCAAAAACTGGCTTTTGCCTTTTTAGATAGTCAGAATATGTAGGAGCGGCTATTTTCCTTGTGTGAATACCGCGCAATATGTAAAGCTTTGATAGCGTTTCTGGGACATTCCAACCAATCTCGGGAACATCTGAGACAATATATACTTTAATGTTCATCTCATGAAACACTTTTAGCGTTCTGATTAAACCTCTTTCGAGCACCTTTGGATTGTTTGATATATTATCGTGCGTTTTTGAGTGTTTGTCCCACAAAGCCAAAGATTCTTCTGTATTGTCAACAAATTGTCCATCTTTGTAAATATAGCCATAACCATTTGCGTAAATACCCCACCTTGCAACTAAAAATACCTCTTTAATGTGCGGATGTGCCTTTATTAATTCTAAATACTTTGATTTTACCTGCGAAAGTGTGTCATCGCTGCCCCAATTAACACCAAATAATGGTGGATTGCCACTTGCTGCAAGCAGTTTACCTTTTATGCCAAGTTGTTTTGCAAGCAAACTAATTCCAGGCGATAATGCGTCTGCGTGAGAATCTCCCATAACCACAAAAGTATAGTGAGGGGCATTATTATCACCAAGTGTTGGATACTTATCCCAAACAACTTCATTGGGTTTTAAATCCATATATTTTGAATCATCAAGATTTTTGTCTGTTGGAGCACTAATAATTTTTTGAAGTTCTTTAGGATACCTGCCTGGTAATCCATCATGGTATTCTAAATAATATCCAAAAGAAGCAATAAGAATCATCACAGCAAAAATTGGAATAAATAATTTTTTTGGGTTGGCTTTAAAGTCTTTTAATCTTATTGGTGTTTCAATAAACCTATAAGATAGGTAAGACAAAACAAATGTTAATATCAACGCCGCAATTAGTAATAAATCATCAATGTTTTGAGGCAAAACCGGTGCAAAATACCTATAAGCAGATAATATAGGCCAATGCCATAAATAAAGAGAGTAAGACAAAAGACCTACAAACACAAAACTTTTTGTGGAAAGTAACCTTTTTAAACAATTCTCAGAATAGGTATTTGCATAAATAATTAATAAAGCACCAATAGCTGGTAAAAGTGCAGCATATCCAGGAAATGGCGTGGTTTTTTTAAACAAAAAAACAGCTGTTAAAATAAATATCAAACCAATCCATGCTAATATTTTGCCAAATATATTACTATTCAATCTGGGAAAAGCCCCAAGTGCCACAAGTCCACCAAAAGCAAATTCCCAAATTCTAGTGAAAAATAGGTAAAAATCAGCCTCAGGATCAACTTTTACAAGGTAAATATTTAAAATAAAAGAAGCCACCAACGCAATGCTAACCCATAGCACGTAGCGTTTTTTTAACCATTTTGTTATAATTACCAAAAAAGCAGGGTAGAATAAATAATACTGCTCTTCAACGCCTAAAGACCATGTATGTATTAGTGGCAAAGAATCTACATCTGGAGCAAAGTATCCACCTTTTAACCTCATAAAATAAATATTTGACAGGTAAAATACAGTAAACATTGAGGAAAAACCCAAAGTTTTATAGTTGTCAGGTAATAAGTAAAAATAACCAAAAATAAAAGTAGCTATAATAAGTGTAAATAATGCAGGAAATAATCTTTTAACCCTTCTTATGTAAAAATTTATGAAAGTGAATTTATCTTTGTTAAGTTCATTTACCGTTATAGATGTAATTAAGTAACCAGAAATCACAAAGAAAATATCGACACCAATATAGCCGCCAGAAAACAACATTAAATTTGCATGGTATAAAATTACTGCTAAAACCGCAATAGCTCTTAATCCATCTACATCTGGCCTATATTTAATTGAACTTGAGACATTTGGGTTTTTCAATGTCATTTAAATTCTCTTTCAATTCTTTTTAGATCAGCTTCCATCATAATCTGGACCAATTTATCAAATTTTGTATTTGATTGCCATCCTAATTTTTCTTTTGCTTTTTGTGGATTGCCAATTAAGAGCTCTACTTCTGATGGTCTGTAGAAATCTTTTGATACTTCTACCAATACTTTTCCAGTCTTTTTGTCTATACCTTTGGAAGCAATGCCTTCTCCAGACCATTCTATGTTAAAACCTGCTATTTCAAATGCTTTTTCCACAAATTCTCTTATTGTGTGCGTTTCACCCGTTGCAAGGATATAATCATCGGGTTTATCCTGCTGAAGCATAAGATACATACCATATACATACTCTGGTGCATAGCCCCAGTCTCTTTTTGAGTCAAGGTTGCCAAGGACAAGTTTATCCTGCAGACCACGCTTTATGCGAGCTATGGCATATGTGGTTTTCCTTGTTACAAATTCAAGACCTCTTAGCTCTGATTCGTGGTTAAACAGTATACCGCAGGCTGTAAACATATTATAGGCTTCTCTATAGTTTACGCTTATATAGTGCGCAAAAACTTTGGATACCGCATATGGGCTTCTGGGATAAAAAGGTGTGTTTTCTGTTTGAGGAATCTCCCTTACTTTGCCAAACATCTCTGAAGTAGATGCCTGATAAAACTTTGTGTCTGGTTTTATATCTCTTAGTGTCTCAAGCAGCCTTAAAACACCTATTGCGTCTATATCTGCTGTTAGTATCGGCTGTTCAAACGATACACCTACAAAGCTTTGTGCTGCCAAGTTATACACTTCATCTGGCATGATTTTTGATATTACATGGCGAATATTAGTAAGCTCTAAAAGATCCATATAAATAATTTCTACATCCTCCTCTATACCAAGCTCTTTTAACCTCCAGTTACCAGAATCACCGCTGCGTCTGTCTGCGCCGTATACCTTGTAGCCTTTTTCCAGCAAAAGCTTTGCAAGATATGCGCCATCTTGACCTCTAATGCCTGTTATCAGTGCTTTTTTCATTAAATGCCTCCGAATTTGTTCTTAGTTGATTATATAAAATTAGAGTTTTATCTATTAGCTGAGTGGCTGAGTCATCCCATGTTGTAAGTTTTATAGTTTGCGTTTTGTCAGCTAGGGGTTTTACGTTATTTATTGCATCAACTAAACTATCAATGCTTGAAAGATTAAAATATATAGGGTAGCTACCACCTATTTCTCTAAAAACATCAATGTCGCTTGCAATCACAGGCACATTGTAATACATTGCCTCTGCCAAAGGCAAACCAAAACCTTCTATAGTAGAAGCTACAATTACTGCAGCTGCATTTTTATATAAATAAGAAAGATCTTCATCGTTTAAAAAGTTAAACATAAAAAGATTCTTATTGTAATATTTTGAAGATTTAATCCTTTTTAAGGTATTTTCGCATAACCAGCCGATTCTGCCTACTATAATAAGTTTTTTTGATAAATCATTTTCCCATATCTTTTCAAAAGCATCTAATACAAAGTTATGGTTTTTTCTGGGTTCCAGCGTGCCTACCATAAGAAATATCTTAGAATTTTTAACAATATCTTCAATGTGTTCATTGTGATTTACTGATTGTGTTAATGGTTTTATATCACTCCCCAAACTAAATACATCTATGAGTTTTTTTGAAATTCCACTAAATTCATTTTCGCTTAATTTTTTTATTTGATACACATTTGCATGAGATGTTGTAACAATTGCGTCAAAAACATCAGTTTTTTTAAAATTTGCTTTAAATTTTTTTGGAGTTTGATCTCTATAATATTTTGGAAACATTAATGGTATAATATCGTAAATCAGCAATATAAAAAAAATGCCAAATTGCTTTTTGTATTTTATAATAGCCTCAAACAACCCAAGCTCCCAAAAAACATCAATTCCAAGAATAATATCTCCTTTTTGAGGAACTATTGGGTTAGCTTTAATTGAAGGTTTTGCAAAAAATAAAAAAAGCCTTCCATATAAATTTTTAGCAAAAAAATAAACTTTTGAAGGTAGGATTTTTGACAGCAAAACTTTTGCCTTTAAAACTTTTGGGTCTGGTTTTTTATTTAGCAAATCTTCTTTGGATATCGGTATAAATTGGCCTTCTTTTAAAATAACGGGCGTGCACTTTATACCAAAATTAGTTTCAATATAATCTACCCGTGCAATTATATTTCTTACCACTCTTTGAATACCGGTATTTAATCCTGTGTAGTAAGTAGCTGTGCAATCTATAAAAATGTTTTTAGGCTTTTCCACTTTAACACCGCAATTTACCAAATCAAAAAACACAATAAATCAACTGAGTATAAACTAAACAAACGGCGTTTGTCAAGGCTACGGGCAATAAGTTCTTTAGTCGTCCTGAACGCATGTGAAGGATCTACTTATAGGATTCTTCGCTTCGCTCAGAATGACGGTAGAGTCACTCATCCTGAGTGTAAACAAAGGATCTACTTATGGGATTCTTCGTCCACTTACGCGGCCTTTAGAATGACGGGTATAGTGACTAATTGAAAAAATCAATTTACAATAAATCAAATCTATATATAATGTTTTTTAGCATGGTAATAAAAGGTGATGCGTGAGTCAAAAATTATCAGCCATTAAAGAAGGTTTCAAAATACCCATCCAGTACAGGCACTTAATATGGATTTTAGCTTTAAAAGAGCTTAAAATCCGATACAGAGGATCCGCATTTGGTTTTTTTTGGTCTATATTAAACCCTCTGCTTTTGTTATTGATATATGTTTTTGTTTTTACTGTTATATTTAAAGCATCCGCTAAAGCCTACCCAGTGTATTTGTTTGTGGGTCTTTTGCCGTGGAACTGGTTTGCTGGCTCTATAAATGAGTCTACAATGGCTATCGTAAGCTCTGGGGCATTTGTAAATAAATCTACGCTTCCATCCGAAATCTTAATAATGGTAAAAGTATTATCAAACTTTATAAATTATGTTTTGTCTTTGCCTGTGCTACTTTTATTTATAATTATTTTCGGTGTTTCAATAGGCTTGCCTTTGATTGTATTTCCTGTAATTGTAATTATTCAATTTTTTATTACCTGTGGAGTTGGTTTTTTTGTAGCAACCTGGGAAGTCTACTACAGGGATATGCAACATATTGTAATGAATTTATTGCAATTTTTATTTTTTGGTATGCCAATTATGTATTTTGAGCAACAGCTACCCCTAAAAGCCCAAAAACTCATTTTTTTAAATCCGCTTGCTTATTTGATTAAATCTTATCAGAGTATTTTTTACTACAATTGGTTTCCAAAACCTTTTTATCTGGCTTTACTTGCTTTAGTAGCTATTGTTGTATATACTCTGGGGTTTTTATATTTTAGATCACACAAAGAGGAGTTTCCAGAGTTAGTATGAGTATATATGCCATAGAAGTATTGCATCTTACAAAACGATTTAAAGTCGTTGAATACAACCCCACTTCTATAAAAACTAAATTTGTAGGTTTTATTAAAAGCGGTTTTAAAAGAAAAAAAAGGCCAACAATAACTGTGCTTGATGATATCTCGTTTTCAATAAAAAAATCTACAACATTTGGTATAATGGGTAGAAATGGTGCTGGCAAAAGCACACTTTTAAAGCTAATCTGTGGCATTATAACACCAACTAGTGGTACAATTATAAGAAACGGAAAAATTGTGCCACTTTTAGAGCTTGGTGCGGGCTTTCATCCAGAACTTACAGCAAAAGAAAATATACTAATAAACGGACTTATGCTTGGGCTATCTAAAAAAGAAATAGAGGCAAAATACGATGAAATACTTGATTTTGCAGAATTAAGCCATGTAGCAAACGAACCATTGCGTACATTTTCATCTGGTATGTATATAAGACTTGCTTTTTCTGTAGCAATAAACATAAATCCTGATATTGTAATACTTGATGAAATAATGGGCGTAGGTGATCAATCCTTTCAGAAAAAAAGTTCTGAAAAAATCTTAGAATTCCAAAAAAAAGGTAAGACATTAATTATAGTTAGCCATGATCCTGATTTAGTTGAAAAAATATGCGATGAAGCCATGCTTATAGAAAAAGGTAAAATTGTAGAATTAGGAAGCCCTGCAATTGTAGCGAAAGCTTACAGTGCTATGTTAAGTTAATTATGAATGCATTTTTGTTTTTTGCTTTTTTGGCGAAAAAGAATAGTCATCCTGAAGGGTAAACGAAGGATCTACTTATGAGATCCTTCGCACGCTTTCGCTCCTTACAATGACAATTGTTTGACATAAAATTGTTTATTCTATAATATATTTTCTAGAAAATGGCGGCTTTGCTGAATGAAGGACTTTTATGAAACATTCTTATTTTAACAATATTGAGTTTCCATCAGTTGATTATATTGGCAAAAAATTTATTTTTGTCAGTGCATTTTTATTGACAATAGGCATTACTACATCAATAGCTATTACAAATATTGCTTTAACAATAGGTTTTGTAGGTTTGCTTATTTTAGCTTTATCTAAAAACTTTAGTTTCGAAAAAAAAGATATACCTATTGGCTTACTTTTTTTGCAAAACCTTTTATCTATTTTTGGTATAAATGTAAAAAATAGCTTTACAAATTTAAATCCAGTGCGTTTATTTTTACCTTACTTTATACTCAGCAGGCTTAGCGAAAAACACAAATTTATTGTAAATTTATTGGCTCTTGTGACTATTTTTACATCAATTTGCATTATTGTAAAAGCTTTCTTTAATTTTGAAATACAGGATATTTTTTCTGCGCGGCATATATATTTTCATTATCCGCCGATTCAAGCTGGAAGCTTGTGGTCAACAAGTTTTTTAGCAACTGGCTCTATTATGATGATGCTTGCTTTGCTTTTTGTAACATTGAGCTTTTATTATAAAAGTATTTTTTACTATACAAGCGCAGCTTTTGCTTTTTTTTCTTTGTTTTTTATTCAAGAATTATCAGCTATACTTGGCTTTTTTATTGGTATTATACTAATACCGTTTTTTATAAAAAAAATCAAAAAAAAGAATTTAATATTTTTTTATACAATAATTATAATTGCTTTTATAATTTTATTTGAAGCAAGCCCTGTAAAACAAAAAATTATCAATGCAGTGCATTATCATAAAAATACAAGCATATTATTAAGGTTTGCTCAGTGGGATGCTGCTATAAAAGCAATACAAAAGCAAAATCTAAAAACAATAATGTTTGGTTTTGGGTTAAATAATGCAGACAAAGCTATATTGCCATATAAAATTGAAAGTTTTAAAAATATATGCAATAAATATTCGACACATTGTAGCTCATATACTCAATTAAACGGTATTGGTTATATGGATAATCTTTATTTCCAGACACTCATAGATTATGGAATAATTGGAGAATTATTATTGATTTTGTCTTTTTTTATAATAATTAGAAATAACTTAAATGCTCAAACCATATCAAAATTTGCAACAGCTTTTAATAAAGCTACAACCATAGCATTTGTTTCTTTTATAGTTTCGTCTTTCTTTTTTAGTGCTTTTTTGTACATAGATATGTTTTACTTTTTAATGTACATTCTGGGTCTTAATGAGTCAATCAAAACGTGGGATTCATCTGATATAATAAATAAAATTAAGTTGATGTAAATATTGCAGAGTAAGATTCTTCGCTTCGCTCAGAATGACGGGTGGGGTGTCATTAGGAGATTCTTCGGTCACTTACGTGACCTCAGAATGACGATCATAATGACAAGAGGAAATAACCAGGCTATTTATGCCTAACATAAAAGACAAAAATATGCTAACCTGCGCGCTACCTAACAGATTATCAAACCCACTTGCTACATAAAATGCTATCAAACCCAAACTCATACCAATTAAAATGGCTTTTTGCTCGCCACTAGAGTATTTTATGGCTTTTATATTATTTCTTAGAAGCATAAAAAACGCACTTAAAATTAAAATAAGCCCTATTAGGCCTGCACTCATCAAAATATTTACATAATAATTGTCAATTACTGTAGCAATATTAGCGTTTGGGTTTATATGGTACTTATTGGCTAATTGTTTATAAATTTTAACTGTATCATCGTGGACAATTTTGCTTGCAAAGCTAGGCCCATAACCAGTAAGTTTCCTTGTCAGACTTGATTTATTAAATATATCAAAAGATGCTTTAATCATTGCAAAGCGAATTACAATATCTGGATCTTTTGTAAAATGCAGTGTATAGTGTAGTCTGTTTTTCACAAAACCCGTTTGTGCCAAACCAACAACCAAAACAATACCTGCAAGGTAAATTAGCCAAATTTTTCTATTTTTTACAAAAAAAGCAATACTTATAATACCAACCAAAAGCCCCAGCCAATCCTGGCGTTCCTGAGTTAAAATTGTAGCAATCAAAGCACAAAGTGAAGCCAACAAATAAACCTTTTTCTTATTATAAAACCCAAGAGCCCCAAAAAAAAATGTAGAAACAAGCATTATTGCACCAATATATGAAGGAAAACCACTAAACCCTTCGGGAGCACATGCTTTGTTTGGTAGGCTAAAATGCAAACTTGACCAGGCAACACTAAAAATATTTGCAGGTTTGATACAAAAAAAAGCATTAAAATACACGCCAATTGAACTTATAATAATGAATATTGCTAATACATTAATAATGGTTTTATAATTGTTTTTTATTCGCGAAACAATCCAGTATGGAGCAAAATGCCATATATAGTGAAAGCTAGAAAGGCTATGTATTGGATTTATAGAAAAAACACTTGACCAAAAATAAGTAATAGAAAATAAAGCAGGAGGTAAATCATTTCTTTCAAATCTAAACTGTTTGGTTAAAATTAACATTATTAAACCGATTAGACCAATACTAATAGCCAAACTATCCGCAGCAATAGATGTAGCAACAAAAACAGCAAACATTAAACTGCTAATATAAAGCAACTGAAAAGACAGTTTTTTAGTATCAATATTCATTAGTATGCTCCTTTTTGCTTTAGTACTGCATAAATTGTTTTTAAAAGAATTACTATATCAAACCACAAAGACCAGTTTGTAACATAAAAACAATCAAGATCAACGCGTGTTTGAAAGTCAAGCTCATTTCTGCCCGAAACCTGCCAGAGCCCCGTAATACCTGGTTTAGTTAATAATATTGTATTAATTGAATCTCCAATTTTTTCTAACTCTTGCGGTAAATAAGGTCTTGGCCCAACCAAGCTCATCTGTCCAAACAATACATTTATAATCTGTGGTAACTCATCAAGTGAAGTTTTCCTTAAAAAACGTCCAATTCGTGTAACTCTTGGATCAAAATTTTTTAGTTTTTGATATTTTTCCCACTCTAAACGCGCTTCTTTGTTTTTGGACAAATACTCTTTTAATAAGCGGTCATTATCTTTATACATAGTACGAAATTTTAAAAAATTAAATAATTTGCCATTTTGACCGAGTCTTTTGCTTACGTAAAAAACGCTCCCTTTTGAATCAAGTTTTATTGCTACAGAAATGATAAGTATGATTATAATTAAAAACGGCAATAAAATTATACTTATGCATAAATCAAAAATTCTTTTCAAAAATCTATTTAGAAACGATTTTAAATTGTTATTTACACTTAAAACAAAAATTTTTTCTACAAAAAGATAGTTTACCTGGCTATTTAAAAGAAAAATAAAGCTCATTTTTGGTATTAAAATAATACGTTTAACCAAAGCCTGCAATTCTTTGAACAATTTAGATACTTCTTCTTCGCTTAAAGCATTTTCGTCTATTATTATTATGTCAATACCAAGTGCTTTTGTTATTTTTTTTGCATGTGTAAGTGGACTAATTGTTTTAAATCCATTAATATGCTCTTTTGTTTTATTTACAAAACCTACAATATCTAAACATAAATATTTGTTGTTATTAAAACTTTGGGCAAACTTTACGCTTGTTGGGCTAATACCAATAAGCAATACTTTTTCTCCTGAAATACCAAGAAAAAATAGTAAATTTTTTAGCGCTACCCTGAATATTGGGAAGACAATTAAACTATAAAAAAGCAAAAAAAATAAAAATAGTCTTGAAACAAAATCTGTAAGCTTACCAATACTAACAATTGATAGACATACAATAAAAGCTATAAATATAGCTTTAAACAGTATTTTTAGCTCATACCAGAAATGCACTTTTTTTGTATATAGGCCTTCTATTGAAAAAAAGAAAAAATATACTAAAGGCAGCCAGAAAAGCTTTGATAAATAGCCGTATACAATAAATTTTGGAAGCAAAAATAAATAACCAATGTATTTTCTTGTATAAAAAGCCAATGCAAAAGATAAACTAAAAGCAGCAAAATCTCCAAAAATCAAAATAATTACGTACAGTAATTTTTTTAATAAATTAGTTTTTTGCATTGTATTTTTCTTCTACAAAAGCCCTAAATTGTTCTTTAAAACGCTCTTTACTAAAATTTAGAGCATGCTTTCTGATTATTGTGGGATCAAAGTTGTCTTTTTTACTTTCAAAAGCCACTATAGCTTTTATAATGCTACTTACACTTTGTTCTTCAAAAAACATACCTGTAACATTATCTACAACCGTTTCAAGAACTCCACCATTTTTGTATGCAATAACTGGGGTACCGCAACTCATAGCCTCAACTGGCACAATTCCAAAGTCTTCCTTTGCTGCAAAAACAAAAGCTTTAGCTTTTTGCATATAATGCTTTAGTGTACCAAACTTGGCATACCCAACAATCTCAATATTATTTGTTGCTTTTTTCTTTATAAGCTCAAGCTGTGGCCCATCTCCGCAAACAATTAGCTTCTTTTCTGGCATATTTGAAAAAGCTTCGACAATTAAGTCTATTTTTTTATATGGCACAAGACGGGATGCAGTTAAATAAAAATCTTCTTTTTGCTCGCACAGTTCAAATTTTTCTACATCCACAGGTGGATAAATGACTGTGCTTTGTTTGCCGTAATATTTTTTTATTCTTTTAGCTACATTGAAAGAATTTGCAACAAAATGATCAACCCTTTGAGCGCTTGCATAATCCCATATTCTAATGTAGTGCAAAACAATTTTGGCAAACAAAGCTTTAAGACCTTTTTCCAGGTGTGCATCTTTTAGATATTCAAAATACATATCCCATGCATAGCGCATGGGCGAGTGACAATAACAAATGTGTATTTGATCTGGGTTTACATTAACACCTTTTGCAACGGCATAGCTTGAAGAAATAATGAGATCATATGCTGATAAATCAAATTGCTCAATAGCAAATGGAAAAAAAGGTAGATAGCTCCTATATTTAGTTTTGGAAAAGGGTAAATTTTGAATAAATGATGTGTATATTTTAGCGCTTTCAAAAACAGAACCTTTTAGTGCATCATCATTTTTTAATAATGTATAAATATCAGATGGGTAAAGCTCATATATGCTTTCTAAAACTTTTTCTGCGCCACCCAAAATAGGCAGCCAATCGTGTACAAGAGCAACTTTCATGATAACCCTTATACTAATATAAAAAGAGCTATTTTGCAATTTGTTTATTTCTAAGAAAAACTATAAAATAATAAACATGTGGAGATTCTTCGTCGCGGTACCCACAAAATGACGGGTAGGGTTTATGCAGTTAGGAGATTCTTCGCTGACGCTTCAGAATGACAAGAGGGGTGTCATCCTGAACGCATGTGAAGTCAGTCATCCAGAGTGAAACGAAGGATCTACTTGTGGGATTCTTCGCACACTTTCGTGTGCTTTAGAATGACAAGAGGAAATAGCCAGACTATTTATACCTAATATATAAGACAAAAATACGCTAACTTGCTTTTATTTATGATATAAAAGCTAGTATTATTAATATCATTATTGAAAAAATTTTAAAAAAACCAAAACACTAAACCAAAAAATATAGTAAATTTAAAAAAGCTATGGCTGGGGTGGGAGGATTCGAACCTCCGAATCGGGGATCCAAAGTCCCCTGCCTTACCGCTTGGCTACACCCCAAAGCTATGTAATACTAAGCTAGCAAAACTGGTTTTAAGATTTTTGATTTTCTATTGCTTTATTATACTCTTCTAAAACTTTTGCTTCTAGCTGCTGCCTCATTGCATTATTTAGCGGGTGAGCTATATCTTTAAATGTGCCGTCTTTCATTTTTCTGCTTGGCATAGCTACAAAAAAGCCTTTTTTTCCATTGATAATTTTTAGATCTCTAACCAAAAAACAATCATCAAAGGTTACAGTTGCAAATGCTTTAAGTTTTTCGTCGCCGCTTATTGGGCTGATTTTAACTTCTGTAATGTTCATACAAAAACCTTCCCTCGTTATTTAATATTGTTGCTTTTTTTATAAAGTAAGACTCGTCAAAGACAGAGATAATCTTATCTGCACTGCTTTGCGCAAAAGCAAAGACACTTGAGCCGCTACCACAAAGCAAAGCATTTTGAACAATCTCATAAATTTTTAACTTTATGCGCTCTAAAACAGGGTAAAGTTTAAATACGCTGCTTTCTAAATCGTTGTGCATAATTGCTAAAGGTCCACCTTTCTTCAATTTATCCACCAGATCCATTCTATTGATATTATTATGTTTTGTCAATATTAAATTACTGTAGGCTAATTTTGTGCTAACACCAAAGGGGGGCTTGACAATAATAAGCTCTTCGGGTTTAAATGTATAGTCGAGTCTATAGGCTATTTCGCCCCTTGAGCATACAATGCACGCGTTTTGGTATAAAAACAGCACACAATCACTACCCAAGCTTGAAGCCAAACCAACAAGTTCATCAAAGCTTAGTGGATATTCATACATTTTATTTAAAGCCAAAAGTACATATGCTGCATTTGAGCTACCCCCACCAAGTCCTGCTTGCAGGGGTATATTTTTTTCTATATCTATCTGAACTGCATCTTTAATGTGGCATTGCTCAAAAAACGCTTTTGCTGCCTTGTAGGCTAAGTTTTGTTGGTTGTTTATGCTATCTATACTTGTTAAAATGCGCAAAGTTTTTGAAGGCTTAATTTCAATAGTATCAAACAGATCAATTTTTGTTACAAGAGAAACTATATTATGGTAGCCATCGTTTCTTTTATCCAAAACATAAAGGGCTAAATTGATTTTTGCATAAGATTTGACAATCACAGGCTTCCAATCTTTTTTGCAATTTGAGCTACATTAAATTTGACTTCTCCAACATCTACATTTGTAAATTCTTTATTTTTGTAAATTATTTTCCCATCAATTATAACTGTGTCAACACTTTTTGAGTTTGCAGCGTATGACAGATAAGAAGCTGGATTATACATAGGTAGTGCTTCAATTGCATTTAAATCAAACAAAACCACATCGGCAAGCTTGCCTTCACTAAGCCCTACATCAAAAAAACCGCCAAAATCTTGGGCAATTCTGACTGCGAGCTTTGCATTCATGTAAGAAGGATTAAATAGTTTTTGAAGCAAAGCAGCGGTCCTTAACTCTTCCAATATATCCAGATTGTTGTTACTTGCACACCCATCTGTGCCAAGCAAAACAGACACACCTTTTTGTATCATCTTGCAAACATTTGCTATACCACTCGATAGTTTTAGGTTACTTTGAGGATTGTGTATAACATGTGCATTTTTTTTGCTTATTAAATCTATTTCGGCTTCTGTTAGATGCGTGCAATGAGCCAGGTAAGTATTTTTATTCAAAAGCCCAATCTCATCTAAAACAAAAGCACCATTTTGACCGTATTTTGATAAAATTGTGTTTACTTCATTCATATTTTCTGATAGGTGTATTTGAATATAATCATTAGAGTCGATCGTGCTCGCTAACTCCTCCAGATCGTTTTTTTCTAAAGTATATAGGGAATGAGGCGCAAAAGAAACTTTCACTTTTGGGTTATTTTTATATTTTTCTTTTAACTGAAGTGTCTTTTTTAAGCCTTCTTTGAAACTTGCGCAAAATGGTGTTTCAAATGACAGCAAACCTTCGCCAATAACAACTCTTAAGCCTACATCTAAAGCGCTTTGTGCCACTTCATCTTCAAAAAAATACATATCCATAAAGCCTGTGGTGCCACATGATACCATTTCCAAACAAGCAAGCTTTGAACACCAGTAAACCATGTGTTTATCAACATACTTTGCTTCAAGCTTAAAAATCTTATCAAGCCAATCCTGCAAACTAAGATCGTCCTGATAACCCCTAAAAAGCGTCATGGCAGCATGTGTATGAGCGTTAAAAAAACCAGAAACTGCAAGTTTGTCGCTGGCATCAATTATGATAGTATCAGGCGGCAAATCAACTTTAATGTCGCTTTGGACTTTTAGAATTCTATTTTCTTCAATAAGTATGGATGTTCTAAATCCGTCTAAGTTAAGTGCGTTTTTTATTAAAATCATTTTTTAACAAAAAATCATCAAACAAAATAGATAGCTTTTTTGAGGCTAAACTTGCTTGATTAATTACCTCCTCTATGGGTATTTTGCCCATACAATCGGGTTTATTTACATTAGTTATGATAGATACCCCAAGCACATCAATACCAAAAAATCTTGATACTATCGTCTCATTTATAAGGCTCATTGCTACGCAGCTTGCACCAATCAATCTTAAAAATCTTGTTTCAGCAGGTGTCTCAAGCGATGGACCGCTAACACCAACATATATACCTTCTTTTAAATCTATTGAAAGACCTAAAGCACTTTCTTTGAGTTTTTCTATGTAATATGGACTATACGCATCAACCATATCAACAAATTTATTATCAGAATCAATACCTATTAGGGGGTTTGTGTTAGTTAGATTTATATGGTCTCTTATAACCATAAGATCGCCTTTTTTGAAAAACGGATCAAGGCCTCCTGTTGAATTTGTAAGTATCATAAGCTTTGGATCAGTTTTGCAAAGGATCTCAGGCAAAGCCCTGAGTTTTGAAGGACTTAAGCCTTCGTAGTAGTGGAAACGACCATTTGCTACAATAATGCGCAAATTGTTACCTTCAAATATTTCAAAATAGCCTTTATGAGAAGAAGTTGTAGGTTTTGGCAAATCAAACTCACTGTAATTTATCTGCTTTTTCTTTGTAAATGATTTTAAATCGATTTTTATACCGGTACCTGTTATGATACAAATATCAGACTTTCCAAGTTTACTTTCCATACAACTGCCTTATGCTTTGAGGTAGTTTTATAGGCTTTGAGTCTTTTATAAGGGCAGACAAAATATCTACCGTTGCGCGTATTTCTTTATTTACAAGTAAATTAAACTTTAATGTTAAACTGGCGTTTTTAACTTCAGAAGCCTCAACATCTACCTCAACATATTCTCCTAAATATATAGGCTTTTTGTAGTATGCATTAACGCGGCTAACTACAAGCAAAACCCCTTCATTGTGAAGTTTAAACAAATCTATGCCATTTTGTAAAAAAAACTCCTGTTTTGCGCGCTCGCATAATTTTAAGTAATTCGCATAATAAACAACACCACCTGCATCCGTATCATCATAGTAAATACGCGTTTTGTAGCTAATCATTTTGTAACCTTTCTTTTGTATATTTTTTGCCAAGCTCCACACCTGGCTGATCAAATGGGTTTATTTTCCAGAACTCTCCAACTTTTGCTGTTGTAATCATGAGAGAACAAAAAAATGCACCTAAAGTAAACTCGTCTATTTTTTCAAGAAAAATCTCGGCGGTTGGCACATTTGACTCATCAAGGGCTTTTATTGTTGATTGTTTTTCAATCTCCATAATTTTTGCAATGGATTTGCCTTTTAAATAGTTAAATGGCTCATAAGCTTGTTCAATTGTGTAATCAACATCTGAGATTGTATCCAAAAACACAATAAGCTTATCTTTTATGCCTTCCTGATAAAGTTGCAACTGAGAATGTTGGTCCGTTGTGCCAAGTGCTTTTATGGGGGTTTGGCCAAGGTTATTTTTACCAAGGCTTTCTGCCCAAAGCTGCCTAAACCAATCAGCAACTTCATAGAGTCTATCTTTATATGCAAACATAACAAATACTTTACACCTATCATATGTGCTTACAACAAGGTTTGCCAGATCTATAGGAAACCCCCACTTATCGCGTGTTTTTCTTACAGCTTCTTTTGCCCCTTCAATGTAGGATGCTATATCAAACCCAAAAAAAGCCATGGGTAAAAGTGCAACACTTGTAAACGCGCTGTAGCGTCCACCCACTTCTTTTGGTATGTCAAATATTTTGTAGTTGTTTTGCATGCCAAATTTTCTCAAAAAAGTATCTGTATTGTCTGTACTTATTACAATATTTGCATTTTTAACATGTTGCTTTATAACAAATAATTGCGATAGGGTTTCTATGGTAGATCCAGATTTTGACACAACATGAAAAACAGTATCGGCTTGGTCAATCTCCAATACCGTCTTTAGTCTTTGTGGGTCAATATTATCCAGGCAAAAATACCTTTTATCTGGTTTTTCTTTTTGTAAAAAAGAAATGGCGGCGCTTGCTGCCAAAGCAGAGCCGCCTATGCCTAATTGAACAAAATTTCTCACTTTAAGCGATTTTGCAAAACTAATTATCTCTTCGATATTTGCCTTGCACAAGTTTTGAGAAAATGCATAATTAACGCTTGTATCACTAATGAGTTTTTGATAGCTAACACCGGTTTTAAATACTATATTGTTCATTTTTCACACCCTAAAGGCACTGCCAAGTACCTCTTTGTTTTTTCGCTCATACATCTTTATAAGCTCGTCGCGCGCTGGTCCCAAATATTTTCTTGGGTCAAACTCAGATGGATTTTTTGCAAAAAATTCCCTTATTTTTGCTGTCATTACAAGCCTACCATCTGTATCAATATTTATTTTGCACACAGCCGATTTTGCAGCTTTTCTCAATTGATCTTCGCTTACACCTATTGCATCTTCTAATTTGCCACCATAAGCATTAATCATATCAACATACTCTTTCAACACACTTGAAGCCCCATGAAGCACAATTGGAAAACCAGGAATACGCTTTTCTATTTCTTCTAAAATATCAAACCTCAAAGGCGGTGGTTCTTTACCTTTTTCTACTTTAAACTTGTATGCGCCATGGCTTGTGCCTATAGCTATTGCAAGTGAGTCAACTCCAGTTTTTTTGACAAAATCTTCAACATCATCAGGATTTGTATAAATATGCCTGTCAGATGACACATCTTCTTCTATGCCAGCCAACACACCAAGCTCACCTTCTACACTTACATCATACTTATGAGCGTAATCTACCACCTGTTTTGTAATAGCAACGTTTTCTTCATAAGGAAGGTGAGAACCGTCTATCATAACAGACGAAAAACCAAAATCTATACAGCTTTTGCATAATTCAAAACTATCACCATGATCTAAATGCAGACAAATTGGTATTTCTTTTAAATTTTTAGATGCTGCAAGCTCTTTTGCAAACTCAACAGCACCTTGACCCATCCATCTCAAAAGCGTTTGATTGGCATAATTTCTAGCACCTTTTGACACCTGCAAGATTACAGGTGATTGTGTATTTACGCATGCTGTAATAATTGCCTGCAATTGCTCCATATTGTTAAAATTGTAAGCAGGTACCGCATAGCCACCTTCAAAAGCTTTTTTAAACATATCTTTTGTGTTTACAAAACCAAGCTCACTGTAGTGAACCATAATTTCACCTCCAGCTTTATTGTTTTTCTTTTTGCAGGTTTTCAAGGCGCATCTTTTCCATTGTAAGCTTTAATAAATCATCCTTGTGAACAAACTCAACTACTTTTGGCAAACGGTAATTTGAAACATTTTCACATGCTATAATGTGTATATTCGAGTTGTCATTGTGGTCACATATATTAAAAAAATTTTGTGTAAAGTATATAAGGTTATTTTCATAAAGCAAAATACTGTCTTTTTTTGGTATATTTAATTTTTCTAAATCTGCATTTGTAAATTTAACACCACTCATATAATCTTTTACATACAAATCATTGCCATTTATATATATACCGTATAGTGCAAAACCCAACGGGCTTGCAATGTCAATTGTCGAATTTGTAGGCGATATTCTAAAAAATCCATCAATGTTTCTTATCTTTGTTTTGGCTTTAAAAATACCTGTTGCAGCTGTGGACATTTGAACGGTATTTTCTTTTGGCTTTGGTATGCTAGCACAGGAATTTAAAAAAAATACAAATGAAAAAAGCAACAATAAAAATTTCATATAACTTCCTTTATTCAAAACTTATTGGATAATGCCCGCTAAAGCAAGCAAAACAATAACCGCTTTCGCCTACTATTGATTTTAAATCTTCAAGCGATAGGTAGGCTATGGAATCAGCAGTCGCGTACTTTGTAATTTCTTCAATTGTATGGCTTGACGCAATAAGCTCGGTTTTAGTCGGCGTATCAATACCATAAAAGCAAGGATGCGTAACAGGCGGACTTGCTATGCGTAAATGCACTTCTTTGGCACCAGCATTTCTTATCATTTTAACAATACGCCTGCTTGTTGTGCCTCTTACTATAGAATCATCCACAACAACAACCCGTTTATTTTCCAAAACATCGGTGGATGGATTCAATTTTAATTTAACGCCAAAATGCCTTATAGAATCTGTAGGCTCTATAAATGTTCTGCCTACATAATGATTTCTTATAATACCCATCTCAAATGGCAAGCCAGAAGCTTGAGCATATCCAATTGCTGCTGGCATGCCAGAATCTGGTACAGCTATAACTATATCAGCATCTACTCTCGAAGTTAAAGCAAGTTTTTGACCTATTTTTTTTCTAATTTCATATACATGATTATCCCACAGATAAGAATCAGGTCTTGCAAAGTATATGTATTCAAAAACACATCTATATGAATTTTCGCTTTTAAATGGCTTAAATGAGTTTACACCGTATTTGTCTACCTTGACAATCTCACCACTTTCAAGCTCCCTTATGAACTTTGCGCCAATTAAATCAAACGCACAGGTTTCGCTTGCAAAACAATATGAATCATTTAGCTCACCCATTGCAAGCGGCCTAAAACCCCATGGATCTTTTACTGCATACAAAATATCATTAAATAGAATCACAAGCGAAAAAGCACCTTTTAGCTGGCTTAAAGCACCAATTAGCCTTTCGTCAAAAGAACCTTTCTGTCTTGCTATTAAATGAATAATAACTTCTGTATCACTATTTGAGCTAAATATAGCACCATCGCTTATTAGTTTGTTTTTTATGCTTTGCGCATTAGTTATGTTTCCATTATGAGCAATGGCAATATCGCCTAAATCAAAGCTTGCGGTCAAAGGCTGTAAGTTTACTAAAGAAGAATCGCCGCTTGTTGAGTAACGGGCATGACCTATGCCTATGTCGCCTCTTAAATTTTCTATGTCTTGTTTATCAAATGCTTCAAGCACTAAACCACGAGAGCGTTTTTTGCAAAAAATGCCTTTGTCTCTTGTTACAATTCCACAGCCTTCTTGACCTCTATGCTGCAAGGCATGTAAACCTAAATACACATAGTTCGATGCTTCTTTAATATTGTATATACCAAAAATCGCACAATGTTCGCTTAGTTTATCAAATAGGACTCTCATTTAGATTTTATTCCAAGTACGTCATTCATATCGTAAAAGCCAGGCAATTTATCAACTACCCAGGAAGCTGCCTTGAGAGCACCTTTTGCAAAGACATCGCGTGAAGATGCTTTATGTGTAATTTCTATACGTTCTGCATCGCCTGCAAAAATCACAGTATGCTCACCTACTACATCACCGCCACGAAGAGCCATTATGCCTATTTCGTTTTTTGCCCTTGGTGCTTCGCCCACTCTTGAGAACCTTGCATTTTGCTCAAAACTTATGCCCAGACCTTCTGCTACTTTTTGACCTAACTTTAAAGCAGTTCCACTTGGAGCATCTTTTTTTGCCCTATGATGCATTTCTACAATCTCTACATCAAAATCACTACCCAAATACTTAGCTGTTTCTTTTACAATCTCAAACAGTATATTTACGCCTAAACTCATATTTGGTGCCATAACTATAGGGCACATTACAGATAGCTTTTTTATTTGTTCAATAGACTCAGCATCGCAACCTGTAGTGCCAATTACAATTGATTTTTTATTTTCGCACGCGCACCTTACATTTTCAAGTGTGGCTTTACAGTTTGTAAAATCAATAACACAGTCACCTTGATCGATACAATCTGATAATTTTTCGCTAACTTTTACATTTATTGGAGCAATACCTAATACTGTACCTACATCTTTTCCTATGCAATCCGGGTTTTTCTCAGTTGCCCCAATAAGCTTAAATTGATCACTTTGTAAAGCAAGTGTTGCGATACGTCTGCCCATTTTACCACACACGCCGCAAACTATTAAATTAACCATAGTTTATCCACCCAAAAATTCGTATTCTTTTAACATAGCTTTTAGTTTTTCTTTGTTTGCACTTGACATTTTGCACAATGGCAATCTAAATTCTTCTTCTACAAGGCCCATGAGTGCTACAGCTGTTTTTACAGGTATAGGGTTAGTTTCAATAAACATCATCTGATGAAGTGGATACATTTTATGATGTAGCATTCTTGCTTTTTCTAGATCACCTGACACAAAAGCATCGTACTGCTCGCTAACCATTGCGGGTGCTACATTTGATGTAACAGAAATTATGCCAGAACCACCTATAGATAGCATGGGTAGTGTTAAAAAATCATCGCCACTTACCACGCTAAAGCCTTCTTTTGCTTTTTCAAGAATCTCTGAAACCTGGTTTAAAGAACCGCTTGCTTCTTTTATGCCAATAATATTATCAATTTCACTAAGCCTTGCTACCGTATCGGGCAATATATTAACCGATGTCCTTCCTGGCACATTGTATAGAACAACACCTATATCAACAGCATCTGCTATTGCTTTATAGTGCTGATATAATCCTTCTTGTGTTGGTTTGTTATAATATGGTGTAACAGATAAAATTGCATCAGCTCCTAAACTTTGGGCCAATTTTGCCATTTCAATAACTTTTTTCGTATTATTGCTACCAGCACCAGCAAGAACGCCTACCTGACCTTTGCATTCTTCAACGCATGAGCCAACAACTTTTTCGTATTCATTTAAATCCAGCGTTACAGCTTCTCCTGTAGTACCACACGGTACAATACAATCAATACCATTTTCAATTTGCCTTTTAATTAAATTCCTGAACGATACCTCATCAAACTTGCCGTTTTTGAATGGAGTTACAATAGCCGTCATAGCACCTTTTAATTCAAACATATACAACCCCCTTTATTTTAATAATCCCACGCTTCGTCAATCATGGTACCCACAAAACTAAGCATGCTATCACCTTCTAAAAATACCATGTCTATGGGCTCACTGGATTTATTGTCTTTTATTTGAAAATACACTTTAAGAATTTTCCCAGAACGGGTTTTAACCTCAACGGGCGATATTGCTTTGTTTGTAAGTCCACTAATTAAACTTGAAGCAGTTGCACCTGTGCCACAAGCTAAAGTTTCTGCTTCTACGCCACGCTCATATGTGCGAATGGCAATCGTATTATCATCTAAAACCTTTACAAAGTTAACATTTGTGCCTGCTGGAGCAAAAATTTCATGATAGCGATACTTTGCGCCAAGTTTTTCTACATCTACAGCTTCTATATCATCAACAAATATCACAAGGTGGGGCACACCTGTATTTATAAAATACATTGTTTGGTTATCCAGCTCAACTGTTTTATAATCTGTAGGTTTGGTAAGCTGTACTTTGACTGTATTTATACCTACGATTTCACCATAAATCTTACCAGCGCCTGTTAAAAATGTAGTTTTTGTATCACTTATTATCCCTTTTAAATAGGCAAAACGTACAGCACATCTTGAACCATTACCGCACATTGATGCAATGGAACCATCATTGTTATAAAACTGCCATGCAAAATCGCAATCTGGCTCATCTGTATTTTCTATTAGGATAACACCATCTGCACCTATGGATAAACCTCTTTTACAAATGCGCTTAACAAATTCTTCTGTTTTTAAACCGATATTTTCTACAACATGCTCTCTATTGTCTATTAAAATAAAATCATTACCTGAGCCGTTCATCTTAAAAAATTCAATTTTTCGCATTAAATAGTTTCCCCTCTAATTAAATCTTCGAATGTTTCTCTTGCTCTTACTAGTTTTACTTTATCTTTATCCACTAAAACTTCAGCTGGTTTACAACGTGAATTGTAATTACTTGCCATTGTAAAACCATATGCTCCACTGCTAAATATACTAACTAAATCGTTTCTTTCAAGGCTATCTATTTCTCTTGATCTGGCAAAAAAATCACCACTTTCACAAATTGGACCTACAATATCAGCTGTGATTTTTTTGGCATTCTTTTTTACTACCGGTTCGATTTTGTGGTATGCATCGTACAAACTTGGTCTAATAAGATCATTCATTGCTCCATCTACAATGATAAAATTTTTACCTTCATTTTGTTTTCTATACAGGACTTTTGTAACAAATATACCGCCATTTGCAACTAAAAATCTGCCAGGCTCCAATACAATCATACTATCCGGAAAATCTTTAAATGCTTCATTGATAAAATTTGCATACTGGTCCAAATCCGGTTCTTTTTCGTTTTCATAAACTACACCGAGTCCACCACCTATATCTATAATATCAAGTTTTATACCCAAAGAAAGTAACTCTCTCATAATATGCGCTACTTTTATTTGCGCTTCAAAAAATGGAGATACATCTGTAAGCTGGCTTCCAATATGGAATTGAATGCCTTTAATACTAATATGCTTCATTTGAGATGCTTTCTTGTATGCATCTACAATTTGTGTGTGTGATATGCCAAACTTGTTTTTCTTTAAACCTGTTGATATATATGGATGAGTTTTTGGATCAACATTTGGGTTTACTCTAAAAGAAACCGGTGCAGTCTTGTTTAGCAAACAAGCAACTTTTTCTATTTCTTCTAATTCTTCAAATGATTCAATATTAAACATTAAAATGTTATTTTCAAGAGCATATTTTATTTCATCTGGCGTTTTGCCAACACCGCTAAAGACGATTTTTGTCGTATCAAGACCGGCTTTTTTTGCTCTAAAAATCTCTCCAGCAGATACCACATCTGCGCCTGCGCCTAATTTTGCAAATGTGTTTATAACAGCTAAGTTGCTGTTTGCTTTAAGCGCAAAGCATATTAAGTGCCTTCTTGTAATTTTTTCATCAAGTTTTTTATATTGAGTTTCAAAATGACTTTTACTGTAAATATAAAGTGGTGTTTTAAACTCTAAAGCAATGTCTGCTACCTTCATATCTTCTACATAAAGCTCGTTATTTTTGTAATAAAACATCAATACCCCCTTATTTAGCCTTAAGTATTATTTTAATTAATATTACTTAATTTGCAAGAAAAATTTATACAAGACTTGACAAAGTAAAGCTAAAGCTTTATGTATTTAAATATGAAAATCCTGCATTTAAATACACAAAAAGGCTTTAGAGGCGGCGAGCAGCAGTTAATATACCTAGCGCAAGGCTTAAGAGAGCTTGGTATAGATTCTATTATTGCCGCTAAGGATGAGTTGTATAAAAAAGCAAACGCAATGGGTTTTGAAACAATAGACTCAAGTAATTTAAAGCAATTATTAGGTGCAGCAAAACAATGCGATATTCTGCACGCTCATGCTTCAAAAGCGCATACTCTAGGCGTTTTTCTTAAATTATTAACAAAAAAACCACTTGTATACACAAGAAGGGTGGATTATAAACAAAAAAAGATATCAAAACTTAAGTATTTACTAACAGACAAAGTAGTGTGTGTT
>NZ_FMYU01000008.1:0-124763 GCF_900101285.1 Desulfurella multipotens | reverse complement strand
GGAAAAAGCAAACTCCATTGCCCAAACCAAAGAAAGTGTTTCAGTTGTATCAGATAAAATCTCCAATGTATCAGACCAGGTAAACTCTCTATCTGCTGCAACACAGGAGCTTTCTTCTACAGTTTCAGAGCTTGAGATGCAGGTAAAAGAAATCAGCAAAGCCCAGGAAGAAAATGCCAAAGCAGTAGAAACAATATCAGCCAATGCCCAAAACCTAAAGAACATATCAGAAGGACTGTTATCTAGCGTAGGTAAGTTTAAGACTTAAGGTAGCTTTATCTCTTGCGCCTGGCAATGGCTGCCTACTTTTTGTCATTCTGAAGGGCGATAGCGACGAAGAATCTCCCCACTTAAAAGTGAGATCCTTCGCTTAACGCTTCAGGATGACTGACTAAATTAATACACGAAGTGATCTAACTAAAAAATACAATCCAAACACCAACAAAGCAATACCAAGGCCTATATTAATGCGTTTTTCTATTTTTTCAGAAAGAAACTTTTTTGCCCATTTAAGCACAAACGTTAAAGTAACAAGGTAACTAGCAATACCAAAACCACCTGCAAACAGAAAACATACTTTGTCTAAAGCTGTATAACCATTAATTAAACCAATATCTTTTTGTATCTGGTAAACTGCAAGCCACCAGAATATCATCATAGGGTTTGTGACAGCTAAAGAAAAGCCTGTGACAAAAGAAACTTTCAGATTTTTTATTATATCGCTTTGTGCCGAAACCGAAAATGTTTTTTTATAATTTATCAATGTATGCATACCAAGCACAAACAAAATAATACTTGCTAAAAGCCAAAAAACAGACATTACAGTTTCACTTTTCAAAAAAGGTGCAATACCAAAGAATGCTATAAAACCATACATTGTATCAGATATTGCAGAACCAAGTACAATCATCAAACTTGCGCTTGTTAAATTTGCAAAGGCACGTTTTGCGATCTCTATTTGCGTAGCGCCAACTGGTATTGCTGTAAAATAACCCATTATATAGATAACAATCAAAGATAAGATAAATTTTATATCATGCATTTAAATCCAAATAATTTTTTATATCAGAAACTATCTCTTTAGTGTTTATACCATAAAAACAACGAATAGTCTTGCATTTTTTTGCAGCTTTGTTTATGCAGGTTATATTTTTGCATGGACTATCTGAAACATAAGATTTTGATAAAGCATCCTGTGATGATTTCAAAAAATTTTGTCTATAGGAGTCATACGAGTAAATATTAGCAGGTGTAGCACCAAAAATTGAAAATATTGCAGTTTTATTTTTAAAGCTTTGTTATGTTCGTTTAACTTATAAGAAGATGCGATATGTAAACCACCTGTGTCTGAGCTTATAAAGCAATCGCAAAAATCAATCAGTGCTGCATAAGCATCAATAGGTAAGTTATTGCTCAAAGGTATAATCTATTGATTGTGATCCGATTTTTTTTAACAAATTAGCAGCTGTTTGGATGTTTACTGCATCGCCAATATTTAAATCAGAAATTATTAGAATCCTTTTTAATGAAGATCGTTGGGCTATTTTTGAGATTTTTTGATTTGCATATTTAGCAAGATGTTGTTTGCAAAAATGTATCTAACTGCAGTATTTGCAAAAATACGACCGCTGGAAGGTGAAATACCACTTATATAAGATGTAAGACTTGCAAATAAGTTTGCAACATTAAGTTTTTGATTTACTAAAGAAAATATTTTTAAAAAAACAAACGAATTAGTTCAATTAAACGGTTTATACGGATTAAATAATTTTTTTGCGTGTATTCTTTTATCATATCTTAAAACATATTGAAAATTCTTATTTGCAATTTAATTAAAAAATCACTTACTTTACTGAAATAAGCCACAAAAGCATTAAGTAAAGTCAAAGCTACAATTGCAACAAAAAAAGATCCAACAATATCAAATGGAAAATGCACACCCACAAAAATTCTGGCATATCCTGTTATTATAGCGAAAATAAAGCTTATTATAGAAATTGTTTTTTCTTTTGCATACCAGAAGCCAAACGATATGGCAAATGCAAGTGTGGCATGATCGCTTGGAAATGAAGAGTCTTTGGCGTGCGGTATTAACAGGTTACCAAGTCCTTCAACAAACGGTCTTGGATGGTAATAAAAAAGTCCGATTAAGAAATTTATAGAAAGTCCTATCAAAGCTACATAAAAAGCGCATAATGCCTGTTTTTTGCGGTTTGATAGATATACAATAACTAATCCTAAAGCGTAAATATATGGAGAAAAAAGCGCAACAAATATGCAAAAAAAATTTAAAATACCTATGTTTAATAAAGATAAATTGTTAATTGCTAAAAAAATTTGATCATTAAGATTCATAATACCACCTTTAGCTTATCCTAATAAGGTGGTATTAATTATTGGTTACACAAAAATGATATAGTGTTAATTATTCAAGTTCAATTATCAAATCTTGTTCTTCTATTGTATCTCCTTCTTTTAAGAGTATATTTTTGACCTTGCCTTCTTTTATGGCAACTATTTTTGTTTCCATTTTCATTGCTTCAGTAATGCAAAGTGGCTGGTTTTTATTAACAAAATCACCTTCTTTGACAAGTATTTTAGATATTTTTCCAGGCATTGTGGCAATTACATGATTTGGATTTTTTTTGTCGCCTTTAAGATTTTGTTTTAATGTAGCTTGTAAATTTAGATCTTTTACTGTAACAAATCTTGATTCACCATTTACTTCAAAAGTAAGTATTCTCTGACCTTTAGAATCTGCTTCTCCTACGGCAATAAGTTTTACAAAAATTGTTTTTCCTTCTTCAAGGTTAATGACAGTTTCTTCACCTACATTTAAAGGAAAGAAAAAGTCTTTAGTAGACAGTACCCATACGTCGCCATAATCTTTATTAAAATTAAAGTAATCTTCTATAACTTTGCCATACAAAGCGTATGAGACAATTTCTCTAAACTCTACATCGCTTCCAACAATATTTTTCATTGTTTCTTGTGCCTGATTAAAATTATATTCAGGCAAGATTTCACCAGGTCTAACGGTTAGGGGTTTTTCACCTTTTAATACTTTTTGTTGCAATTCTTTGTCAAAACCGCCATAGGGCTGTCCTAGGTAGCCTTTAAAAAAATCCACTACGCTTTGAGGAAGTGAAAGTTTATCAGCATTATTTTTGAAATCTTCAATAGTTAAATTGTTTCTAACCAAAAACAAAGCCAAATCTCCAACTACTTTTGAAGAAGGTGTTACTTTAATCAAATTGCCCAATGCATCATTTACCTGTTTATACATTTTTTTGATATCGTCCCATTTGTCAAGCAAACCTAAACTTATAACCTGTGGCCTTAAATTGCTATACTGACCTCCTGGTATTTCGTGTTCATATACTTCTGCTGTTGGTGCTTTTAGACCACTTTCAAACATAAAGTAGTAAGGTCTTACCTTTTCAAAGTAATTGGCAACAGTATCTAAATCTTCCTGGTTTAGACTAGATTCGTTTGGAGTGTTTTTAAGTGCTGCAACTATGGAGTTTAGTGAAGGCTGACTGGTTAGACCACTCATAGAACTAACCGCAGCATCTATTATTTTTGCACCAGATTCTATGGCACACAAAACAGAGCTTTCAGCATTACCTGAAGTATTGTGTGTATGAAAATGCAGTGGTACACCTACTTCCTCACTTAGAGTTTTAAATAAGACTTTGGCTGCATATGGTTTTAAAAGCCCCGCCATATCTTTTATTGCTATAATATCTGCACCCATTTTTTCAAGTTTTTTTGCAAGATCTACATAGTAGGAGAGTGTGTATTTATTGTTTTTTGGTGATAATATATCATCAGTGTAAGAAATAGCAGCTTCACAGATTCTATCTAGTTTTTTTACTTCTTCCATGGCAATTGCCATCTGGTCTGTCCAGTTGAAACAGTCAAAAATCCTAAATACATCAATCCCGCTATCAACAGCTTCTCTAATAAAGGCTTTTACTACATTGTCTGGATAATTTGTGTATCCTACGGCATTTGCACCCCTTAAAAGCATTTGAAACGGTATATTTGGGATTTTTTGGCGCAACATATCAAGTCTTTCCCAGGGATCTTCTTTCAAAAACCTGTAGCATACATCAAATGTGGCACCGCCCCACATTTCAATTGAAAACAGTTTGTTCATTTTTCTTGCAACAAAATCAGAAATCTCAAGTAGATCCTTTGTGCGCATTCTGGTGGCAAGCAATGATTGGTGAGCGTCCCTAAACGTTGTATCGCAAAATAAAACTTCTTTTGATGATTTGATTTTTTCTACAAAACCTTTTGGGCCTTCTCTTAAAAGCACACCCCTTAAGCCTTCTGGTATTTTGCCTTGAGCTTTTGGCTTTACTATTGTTGGAAAAACAATATTTTTCGCTTCACCATTTGGTTTGTTAACAATATTATTACCTAAAAATCTTAGAAGTTTGCTGATTCTATCCCTTGGTTTTTCAAATCTAAATATTTCTGGATGTGTTTCTAAAAAATGAACATTAAAATCGCCTCTTAAAAAGTCTTTGTTTGACACGAGATTTTCCAAAAATCTTAAGTTGTTTTTAATACCTCTAATTCTAAATTCCCTAAGCGCCCTGTGCATTTTTTTTGCAGCTTCTTCAAATGTTAAACCAAAGGCCGTAATTTTTACAAGGAGCGAATCATAAAATGGTGTTATTAATGCTCCAGTATAGGCGCTTGCAGCATCAAGCCTTATACCAAATCCTGCGGGTGATCTGTAGGCTTCAATTTTACCAGTGTCAGGGAAAAAGTTGTTTTGTGGGTCTTCTGTCGTTATGCGGCATTGAAAAGCATATCCTTTTTTGTGTATATTTTCTTGTGTGCCTAAAATGTCTTTAAGTGGCTTATCGCTTGCAATTTTTATCTGGGATTGAACAATATCTATACCAGTAATCATCTCAGTTACTGTATGCTCTACCTGCAATCTCGGATTTACTTCCAAAAAGTAATAGTGCTTTTTTTCTTCATCAACCAGATATTCAAATGTAGCTGCATTGTAGAGTTTTGTTTCTTTTGCAAACTTTATTGAATCTGAATACATTGATTGTAGCAACTCATCTGGTATATTTAGAGATGGTGCGATTTCTACTACTTTTTGGTGTCTGCGCTGGATAGAACAGTCCCTTTCAAATAAATGTACATAGTTGCCAAATTTATCACCTAGAATCTGAATTTCTATATGTTTTGGATTTTTTACTAATTTTTCGGCTATAATCTCATCGCTGCCAAACGCCTTTAGGCTTTCTGATTTTGCCATTAAGTATTCTGATTCTAAATCTTGAGGTTTCTCAACAACCCTTATACCTCTGCCGCCACCACCTTTTGTAGCTTTGATTAAGATAGGATAGCCATACTCATTGGCAAATTCTTTTAATTCGTTTATGCTTGTTATGCAGTTTTTAGAACCTGGTATTGTAGGTATGCCTAATTTTTGTGCTGTTTGTTTTGCCATTAATTTATCACCAAAAATTTCTATAGCGCTAAAGTGCGGTCCGATAAATATAATGCCTGCTTCTATACATTTTTTTGCAAATAAAGGGTTTTCGCTTAAAAAGCCGTATCCTGGATGAATTGCATCTATGTGTTTTGATTTTGCAAGTTCAATAATTTCATCCATTGATAAATATGCATCAACGGGGCTTTTACCTTCGCCAACAAGATAGGATTCATCACATTTGTAGCGATGCAAGGAATAGCGATCTTCGTAAGAGTAGATACCAATTGTTTCAATGTTTAGTTCTGTTGCAGCTCTAAAAATTCTTATGGCTATTTCACCTCGGTTTGCTACAAGCAACCGTTTAATTTTCATACAACCCCCTTTTATTTTCTTGCAATCTTTATTTTACTATATCAAAAGCATACTGGTTAAGTCAAATATTTGTTATTTTGTAGCATTTTTCTAGTTAATATTAGAAAAATTAATTAAACTTAAACAAAAATTAGTATTATTGATTTGACTTTTAAAAAAATCGTATTAATTTAAAAGAAAAAAGAGGTGATTTATGATTTGTCCTGTTGTTGAGTGGGAATTGATTGGTTCTGATGATGTAGGTAATGTGTACTACATGGATAAAGAAGGTGCAGGTATAATTTCAGAAGGCATTAAAAATATATGGCTTGAAAAAAAGTTTAGTAAAGAAGGTTTAGAAAAAGAAATTAAAGAATTATTAAATAAAAAAACAGATTCTTTAGTTGTTATTGATTATGATACAATAAAAATTGCACAAAGCGCAAGAATGCTATACAGGATAGATTATACAGATAAAACGAAAGTTGAGTTTATTTTGAAATTCATATCCTACCATGACAAAGATGGTAATACTTTATATTCACAAGCAGACATAGAAGATTTTAAGCCACTTCCACAAAATATTAAAGATTATTTGTTTGATAAACTGCTTGACGATTTTAACCTAGAATAGTTTTTGTTATAAGTTTTCTTCTCATATTTTTTCCATAAGCAAAAAAATAAAAACAGTATTGACATTTTTAAATTTTTATACACAATATATTGTGTTAGTTGACACTTAAAACACAAAATGTTGAGGTTTGTTTATGCGTTGTCCGTTTTGTAAAGCATCTGATACACGCGTTATTGATAGCCGTGTTATAGAAGATGGTAAAGTTATAAAGCGCAGAAGGGTTTGCGATGAATGTGGAAGTAGATTTAACACCTATGAGCGTATCGAGAATATACCTATAGTTGTTATAAAAAATGATGGCTCAAAAGAGCTTTTTGAAAAAGAAAAAATTATAAAAGGCATAGTAAAAGCCATAAATAAAAGACCACTTACATACGATGATGCAGAAAAAATTGCAAATGACATAGAAGACTATATAAAAGCAAAAGAACTTTATGAAATAAACTCAAAAGACATTGGAAATCTGGTAATGGATGCACTTAAAAAACTTGATCAGGTAAGCTATGTAAGGTTCGCTTCCGTGTATAAAAAATTTGCTGATGCAGAAGATTTTATTGAGCTTTTAAAAGAATTTAAAAATAAATAAATTTAAGGAGGTTAAATGTTTAGGACAACGGCTAGTTATTTCCCAAGAATTGGTTTAAAAAGAGAATACAAACAAAACCTTGAATCGTATTGGGAAAAAAAGATTTCAAAAGAAGAATTTGTAAGTAATATGCAAGAAATCCAAAAACACCGCCTTGATGTATACAGTAAAAGCGGTCTTGATTATATCGTTTGCAACGATTTTACTTATTATGATTTTATGCTTGATTTAAGCTTTATGTTTGGTTGCATTCCTGAGCGTTTTTCACACATTCAAGATGAACTAGATTTGTACTTTGCTATGGCAAGAGGGGACTCAAAAGCTCAAGCGCAGGAAATGACAAAATGGTTTGATACTAATTATCATTATATTGTTCCTGAATTTGATGGTCATTTTGAGCTTAAAAATAATACGGTGTTAAAAAACTGGCTTGAAGATAAAAAGCTTGGATATGATACTACACCTGTTATTATTGGACCATTTACATTTATAAGTTTGGGGAAAATTAACGATAACAACAAATGGCTTAAACCATCGCAAACTAAAGAATTTAGAAGTTTGCTTTTGAATGTTGCAAAGCAATATAATACTTTGCTTATTCAACTTCAAGAAAATGGTGTAAGAAGGATATGCTTTGATGAACCAGCTTTTGTTCTTGATTATGATAAAAGTTTTTTAAAAGACATATTCGATGCTTACGAAATAGTCAAAAAAAACATTTTTTTAGATATAACACTTAATTCTTACTACGAAAGTTTATCTTATTTTAATGAAATTATTGAAAATATTAATTTTGATACATTGGGTCTTGATTTTACTTTTAGAGAAAATGTCGAAAATGTTATTAAATTTGGCTTACCTAAAGACAAAAAACTTCAAATAGGCCTTATTGGCACAAGGCATCCATTTAAAGACAACTTAAACGAAGCAAAACAGCTAATAGGGCTTGTTCAGAAAAAACTTAGCTTATCCTCAGATCAAATGATTTTGAGCACAGCTGGGCCTCTAATGCATTTGCCCGTTAGTCTCGAATTAGAAAATTTTGATCCGAAAATATCAAATAAACTATTATTTTCTAAAGAAAAACTTCAACACTTAAACTTGCTAAAAAATATATTAAATGGAAGATCGGATTATGACTTTTCAGACGAGCAATTGGAAAAAGACGAAAACTATGAAGAAACTCTGTTAACTATAAAAAAATTAAACCCAAAAAGAGCTCATCCATTTAAATTACGCTACATTGAACAGGTAAAATCACTAAATCTACCAAAGTTTCCTACAACTACAATTGGCAGTTTTCCTCAAACCAAAGAATTAAGGCAAAAAAGGTCACAATTTATATCTGGCAAAATAAGCGAGAGTGAATACAATCAATACATTAATGATCAGATAAAATACATTGTAAAGCTACAAGAAGATTTAGGAATTGATGTACTTGTTCATGGAGAATTTGAAAGAAGCGACATGGTAGAATTTTTTGCCCAAAAGTTAGAAGGTTTTTTATGCACAAAACATGGTTGGGTCATTTCTTATGGTTCAAGGGCAATAAGACCACCTATTATTTATGGCAAAGTAAAAAGAACAAAACCTATGACAATAAAAGAGATAGTCTATGCTCAAAGCTTAACAAAAAAGCCTCTAAAAGGCATGCTAACAGGGCCAATTACAATTCTTAATTGGTCGTTTACAAGGCCTAATGTTCCAAAAGAAGTAATCGCTTACGAAATAGCACTTGCTTTAAAAGAAGAAGTAATGGATTTACAAAAAGCCAATATAAAGATTATACAAATTGATGAGCCGGCATTTCGAGAAGGTCTACCTTTAAAAGAGTCAAAGAAAAAGGATTATCTTGAGTTTGCAAGTAAAATCTTTAGATTTGTTGTTGAAGATGTTGACAAATTAACTCAAATTCATACACATATGTGTTACTCTGAGTTTGATGAAATTGTTAACTACATTTATGAAATGGATGCAGATTGCATATCTATAGAAGCATCTCGCAGTAAAGGTGATATAATTTCAAGTTTTGAGAAATTTAAATATGATCACGCAATCGGGCTTGGTGTGTGGGATATTCATTCTCCTCGTGTACCTAGCGTAGAGGAAATGTTAGAAATAGCAGAAAGGTCGTTTATGTATATAGATAAAAATCTTTTTTGGATAAACCCTGATTGTGGTTTAAAAACAAGAAAATATGAAGAAGTTATACCTTCATTGAAAAACATGATTGAAGCTGCAAAAATTTTAAGAAAAAAATATGGAGAAAAAATAGAGGGGGTTTTATGAAAACAAACATAGCAAGTATTAATTTGACAGATTTTTTTAGTAAAGTAGTTGTAATTAAAAGAGACTACTCTAAAGTAGCCTTTGATAAAACCAAAATAGAAAATGCTATCAAAAAAGCGTTTTTAGCTGTTGGAGAAGAAGATTACTCAACACTTGTTACAAACAATGTGCTTTTTAGTTTAAAAAGAAAGTTTGCAAACCTTAAAGAAATTAACATTGAAGACATTCAAGACACTGTCGAAGAAGAACTTATAAAGCTAGGATTTGCTAAAGTTGCTAAAGCGTATATTCTCTACAGAGAAAAGCGCGCTGTTTCAAGGGATACAAAAAAGGCAATTTTTGATGTTGAAAAAACTGTAAGCGAGTATGTAAACCAAACCGATTGGCGCATAAAAGAAAACTCAAATACAACATTCAGCTATCCTGGTCTTTATTTACATTTGGCTGGAAGCGTTTTAGCAAACTATGTGTTAAATAATATTTACCCAAAAGAAGTATCAGATGCACACACAAATGGTGCTATCCATATACACGATTTGTCACATGGTATTGTTGCGTATTGTGCTGGCTGGTCTTTAATGGACTTAATATCAAGGGGATTTGGTGGCGTTGAAGGCAAAATTACAGCAAAACCAGCAAGACATTTATCTGCACTTACTGGGCAGATGGTTAATTTTTTGGGTGTAATGCAAATGGAGTTTGCAGGCGCTCAGGCATTTAACTCTGTTGATACGCTACTTGCACCTTTTGTAAGGGCTGATAAGCTTGATTATAACGAAGTCAAACAGTTAATCCAACAAATGGTATTTGCAATGAATGTACCAAGCAGATGGGGGTCTCAGCCACCATTTATTAACTTTACATTTGATTGGATTGTGCCTGATGATTTAAAAGATAAACCTGTTATTATAGGCGGTGAAGTTTTAGATACAGTATATGGCGATTATCAACATGAAATGAATATGATAAATAGAGCATTTTTAGAAACAATGCTTGAAGGAGATGCTCAAGGCAGAATATTTTCTTTTCCAATACCTACATACAATATTACAAAAGATTTTGACTGGGATGGTCCAAATGTTGATTTGTTGCTTAAAGCTACAGCTAAATATGGTTTACCATACTTTCAAAATTTTGTTTCAAGTAGTTTAAACCCTGGCGATGTAAGAAGTATGTGTTGCAGACTTCAATTAGACTTAAGAGAATTAAAAAATAGAGGTGGTGGCGGTCTTTTTGGCGCAAGCGATAAAACAGGTTCAATTGGCGTTGTTACAATAAATTTACCACGTATTGGTTATTTATCAAAAACTAAAGATGAATATTTCAAAAACTTGAAACGAATGATGGATATTGCAAAAACATCGCTTGAAATCAAACGCAAAGTAGTAGAGCAAAACTTAAAAAACGGTCTTATGCCTTATACTTTAGCTTACCTTGGGCACTTCAACAATCATTTTTCAACAATAGGTATTGTAGGTATGCATGAGTCTTTATTAAACTTCATGGGAAAAGGTATTCAAACTAAAGAGGGCAGAAGTTTTGCCATAGAAGTTCTTGAATTTATGAGGGAAACATTGAGAAAGTATCAACAAGAAACAGGTAATCTCTACAACCTTGAAGCAACGCCTGCAGAAGGTACATCTTATAGACTTGCTTACAAAGATAAGCAGTTATACCCAGACATAAAACAATCAGGCGAATCAGATCCATACTATACAAACTCTACATTTTTGCCAGTAAACTACACGGATGACCCTTTTGAAGTATTGGATCATCAATCGCCATTGCAGGTATTATACACATCCGGAACCGTGGTGCATATATTTTTACAGGAAAAGCCGCAGGAAGACGCACTAAAGAGTTTCATTAAAAAAGCTTTTGAAAATTATCCAATACCGTATATGACAATAACGCCTACATTTTCAATATGCAAAACTCATGGATACATAGCCGGTGAACATTTTAACTGCCCAATCTGTGGTGAAGAAACTGAGGTTTATTCAAGGGTTGTAGGTTATTACAGACCAGTTCAAAACTGGAATAAAGGCAAACAAGAAGAGTTTAAACAACGTTTGGAGTATAATCTGTGAAAATAGCAGCAATTCAAAAGGTAAGTTTTATAGACTATCCTGGCAAAATAGCATCTGTGCTATTTTGCCCTTTCTGCAATTTAAGATGCCCATATTGCCACAACCCTGAACTTGTATTTTTTAAAGGTAATACTTTAGATGAGTTTAGTGTATTGTCTTTTTTACAAAGCAGAGTTGGCAAAATTGAAGCGGTTGTTATAACAGGTGGAGAGCCTACTCTACAAAATGATTTGCCTGATTTTATAACTAAAATTAAAAAACTAAGGTTTCTGGTAAAACTTGATACAAATGGTCATTGCCCTGATGTTTTGGCTGATGCAATTAATCTTGTAGATGTAATTGCGCTTGATTTAAAAGCAACATGCGAAAAATACAAAACATTTGGCGGTGATTGTGAAAAACTAAAAGAATCCTTTGAGTTACTAAAGCATTTTCAAGGACATTTAATTATCCGCACTACAATGTATCCACCATTTACAAGTGAAAGTGATTTACAAGAGATGAATAAGTTAATACCAAAAGATTTAAATCATGAAAGACAGTTTAATGAGTTTAGAGATTTAGTTACGCTGGAAAAGTTTCTAGCCTAGGCTAAAACCCAGGCTAAAAAAAAGATTAGGTAGGGATATCTTGAGTGTAGTAAACATTTGGTAATGTGCCATCTGTTTGTTTTAAAACATGGTATGAAGTAGCTTCTTTGAGTAGTCTTGATACGATTGATTCTTTGTCATTTAAATCACCAAAATTTCTTGCATGCATTGGGCAGGCTTCCACACATGCGGGAGGTAAGCCTTTTTCTAATCGTGGCAAGCAAAATGTGCATTTATCAACAGAGCTCAATTCTTCATTGTAGTATCTAGCATCATATGGGCAAGCTTCCATACAGGCTTTGCACCCGATACATTTATCAAAATCAACAAGGACTATACCATCGCTTTTTCTTTTATAACTTGCACCTGTGGGGCAAACCCAAACGCAGGGAGGATTATCGCATTGATTGCACAATATTGGCAGCCAATTCATTTTATAACTATCGCTTTGAGCTTTACCAATATATAATACTTTAGTCCTATAGTCTTGTGGGTTTTTTGGTATATGCCATGTGGTTTTGCAAGCAACCTCGCAAGCTTTACAGCCTATGCATCTATCTTGAACTATTACCATAGCGTAGTTGTGTTCTTTTTTTAGACGCCCTTCCTTTATGGGACTTGGCTGGCTCCATTCATTTTTTTGATTAAAAACAATTGGTAATGGTATAAATGATAAAAAAGCAATACTACCTATAACACCTTTTAAAAAATCTTTTCTTTGCATTTTTAATACTCCTTTAATTAAAGTTTTTTAAGAGGTGTTGGGGGTTTTGGGATTTTTGCACCATGACATTCTGCGCAGTTAAATTGGGCCGTAATTCCCACTTTTTTTGGTGCAAACCATGCAATGTTTTCATCATATTTTCCTTTGTGCCATTTATTTAATTCTTCAACCAATTTATATGCTACGCTTGCAGCTACGCGAGCGCATCTATCTTTGCGCTCTGGGCTATTTATTGGGTAGCCGCTTGCATGCATCCATTTTCCTACGCTAATATGACATAGTGGAGATTCGCTTACAGTATGTACAATTGTTTTTTTATTTGCTTTAGGGTTTTTGGGAACAAATATAGGCATGTTTGTGTGTGAGTACCAATCAAGCATATTTGAAGCAATAATATGTCCATCTTCACAACCTTCCTGTGTCATAGGACCAATTATACAGCTTGCAACAACTGCTGCACCATTTACAGAACCGCACAATGTGCCCCAGCCGGCTAATCCGCCTTCAAATATTGCAAAAGGATCAATAGGGAATGATTTGTAAGGCTCACCAACTTTTTGTGCTAACTGATGGAAAACACTATAAATTACTGTACCTCCACACCAAAGCCTATACCATTCTTCATAAGCGATTTGAGCAGTTGTTTCTGGATCAAGCTCTACATAAGGCCATGGCCACTTGTTTGCACTCCAGTTTTGTGTTTTATCAGCATTTGCAATTTGTGTAGCAAATCCACCTACCAATGCACCTAGACCAACAATACTTGCTCTTGTTAAAAAATTTTTTCTTGAAATTTTTTCATCCATACAAATACCTCCATTTGTTTCATTATATATTTTCTTATATAACGCTTTTAAATTTTTGTCAAGAAAATAATTTATCCGATATCTAATAATTTTGTTAGAGTTTACAAAAAGATTCAATAATATATGTTTGCTATTGTATTTTTTATATTTGCTTTAGCTCATCTGACAATTCTTTAAAGAATGTATCAAAGAATTGTTTGTCGGTTATGGATTTTTCATTTTGCTTGCTTGTGGTTGCAGTTGAGCCAATCGGCACAAGACCAAGCAGTGTAGTTTGCGTGGTTGTCCTTATGACATTTTTATACTGCATGGCACTTATAAACACAGTTGATTTATTTTGCGAATTTTGCAAAACATTTATATTTACAACAACAACCGTGCTGTCTTTGCCAGATGGAAAATACCTTGTGGCAACAAAACTAAAAGCGTTTGGCTCGTCTTTTTCTATTAAAAAGCCTCTTTTTAGCAATACTGCTTTTGAAGCAAGATAACACTTTTGAGCGCTTAAATCAAAAGTTTTTGAGTTGTCAATGGTTGAGTTTAGAGAACTTTTATATGGGTTTGTTGCGCAAGATGCAATAAAGATTGTAAAAATAAGCATTAATAAACTATATTTGCCTTGTTTTGCTGCCATAGCCCTCCTCCTGTATACATTAACGAAATAATTACCACAAAACTGACATTTTTTCAAATATAAATTAATGATTTTTTAAAAAATAAAAGCCCAAGGCGTAAACCTTGAGCTTTCTAAAATTGTTATTGCATTAGTCTTAGTACTAATTGCTGAGTTGCGTTTGCTTGAGCTAGAGCGTATGTACCGGCTTGTGCCAGAACTTGCAGTGTTGCAAATTTTGAAGTTTCTGCTCCAAAGTTGGTATCTGTTATGGCTGATTTTGCCTGTGTAACATTTACTTGAGCAACCTGGATATTTTGCACTGTTGCATTAATTTGGTTTTCAATGGAACCCAAAGCGGCTCTAATTTTATCTAACGCTTTTAGTGCAGAGTTTGCAATAGTTACAGCAAGGCCTGCACTGTCTTGATTTGTTACATCCACATTTGAAAGATTAACATTTGGGCTATATGTGCCAGCAGCTAATCCGGCGTAACCTACAAATGCATTATTATTTTGACCGCTAACTGTTATCGCATTATCCGAAGTTAATGTAATTGTTCCATGATAGGAGTTGTTGGCAAGGTATGCTCCAGCATTAGTTCCCAAATTTATTAATCCTACTGCAGATAATAAGGCAGCACCATTTTTAGTGGTAATATTTAAATCACTTCCATTGTTTGCTACAAATCTAATAGTTGACACTCCGTTACCTGTAGATGCAATTGCATGTACGCCTACTACACCAGCCGCAGCCAGAGCGTTGTTGATAATTGCAGCTGCGCTTACGGCACCACTAGTAACACTTGTTAAAACTACATGAGCACCATTAATATAAAATGATTGGTTTTTTCTTAAACCTAAACCAGCATTAGATGCTATAAGTTGTGTTGTTGTATCTTTGATTCCTAGCATAATCTGTGTATTGTTTGTTGCCTGTATTGCAATGTTGCCACCAGTCGTATTTGTCAAAACAAGTTGGCCTTGCGAGTTAACGCTTGCAACTACACCAGTTTGACTGGTGTATTGGTTAATGGCATTTACTAAATTTCCACCGGAATCTCCTACACCTACTGTAATTTGACCTATATTAACGCCATTTATTAGCAAACCACCAGCAGAAATTACTCCAGCTTGAATTGCTTGAGTGCCAACAACGGTTGTTTTTGCAGATGCAGATACACCTGTTTGGGCACTTACTGCGTTTATAGCTTTTGCCCAGTTACCTGCATCTAATTGTTGAGTTTGGCTTGTACCAAAAATATTTATGTTTACGCCATTAATTTGGACATTGCCATTTGCAATTGTTGCAAATTGTTTGTTTGCGGAAAAATCAATCCCAAATTGAGCAAAACTAGCATTAGTAATACCGGTACTTGGTGTAACAATATTCACCATTAAAGATGCAGAACCTACAGGTGCGTTATTTGTAAATGTCTGATTTGCTACCCAGCCTATTGCATTTGCAGCAGTATTTTGTATGCCAATACCGATAGTTTGATTTTGGTAGGCGCCAATTTGGACAATCTTATTTACAAAGCTGCCATCAAGTAGGTTTATACCTTTGTAGGATGTGGTTGCTGCAATATTGTTAATTTCTGCAAGCAAACCGTTTATATTACTTTGCAGAGCCTGTCTTGAAGCTAAATCTTGCGTGGCGTTTGCAGCTTCAATTGCCTGTTGTGCAATGTTTGTTACCAAATTTATAGATTGCTGTAGTGCTTGATCTGCTATGTTTATCAAGTTTACTGTGTCGTTGCCGTTTGATATTGCCTGACCTAAGTTTGTTGCCTGAAAATTCAAAGAATCTGCAATTGTCATACCAGCTGGATCAACTGCAGCACTTGTTAGCCTCAAGCCTGTTGATAAACTGTTTAACGTGTTAGACAACTTTGTGTTTGTGTTGTTTAGGCTATTTATAGCCTGCATTGCCGCTATGTTTGTGTTAATTTGAAGACTCATAATAAACCTCCTTTTTTGAGCTTCTACTTTATGAATCGGACGAATTTTAAAAAATTAAAGTCTTTAATAAAAATCTTTAAATTGTATCAAGCTTTATTTTATTCAAAAAATGCTTAAATTAATGAATATGAAGATTTATGCAGCTTTAGCCGATGTTGTTGTTGTAGTACATTTTTTATATGCAGCCACGATTATTGTTGGGCTTATTTTAATATATATTGGAAAATATTTAAAATGGCATTTTGTAAAAAATGCAACATTCAGGATTATCCATTTAGTTATGATAATGATTATAGCATTTGAGTCTGTTTTTCATATAGAATGTCCTTTGACATACATAGAGTATAAATTGCTAAGTTTGGCTAAAATGCATTATCAAAATACACCTTTTATAGCTGGTTTTATTAACAAAATACTATTTTGGAATTTACCAAATGAGTTTTTTGATATACTCTATATCGCGCTTGCCATATTTATTTTACTCAGTTTTTTTATTGTGCCCATAGATTTCAAAAAATAATTGACAATGGTCATATGTTCATTTATAATACCTTTTAAGGAGGGTTGAATATGAAAATACTGCTTGCGACAAAAGGTCAAACATTAGATAGCGCAATAGATGAGAGGTTTGCAAGAGCCAGCTATTTTTTGATTTACGATGACAAAACAGGTCAATTAGATGTAATAAACAATAATCAAGAGCTTTCGCACGGCGCAGGTCCCCAAGCGGTTCAGATCGCCATAGATAATGGTGCAAGTGCAATAATTTCTGCAATGCCCGGTCAAAATGCCCTGCAAGCTATTAGATCAGCAAATATTAAAGTTTACGAGGCAGTTGGTTTAAGTGCAAAGCAGGCTATAGAAAAGTTAAAGTCAAATGAATTAAAAGAGTTATGATAATAGCAATATTGTCAGGCAAAGGGGGCACGGGCAAAACCACTGTTTCAACAAACCTTGCTTATGTTTTAGACAAAAAAGGCCATAGCGTAAAGCTTATAGATTTAGACGCAGAAGAGCCAAATGCGCATCTTTTTTTTGATATTGACTATAGTGAACATATAGATGTAGATGTAAAAATACCAAAAGTTGATAATGCAAAGTGCACTCACTGTGGTGATTGCGCAAAAGCGTGTCAGTTTAGCGCTATTGTTGTATCAAGCAAATCAGTGCTTGTGTTTGCACATTTGTGCCATGCGTGCGGTGCATGTTTACTTGCATGCAAGTATAATGCTTTGGAAGAAATACCAAAAAATATAGGAAAAATTTCTTTGGGTAGTGCAAATGGCATTGATTTTGTAAAAAGCCAGATGAATATAGGAGAGCCATCTGCTGTTAGAATTATAAGACAGGCAAAAAAATATACAAATAAAGATAAAATCAACATTTTAGATTGTCCGCCAGGTGTATCTTGTCCTACAGTTGAATCAATACAGATGGCAGATTTTTGTGTACTTGTAACAGAACCTACACCATTTGGTTTGCATGATTTAAAGCTTGCAGTGGATCTTACAAGACAATTTGGTTTAAAAATAGGTATTGTAATAAACAGATACGATAATAAATTTATTGAACTTGAGTCATATTTGGAAGAAAACAACATACCAATGCTGCTAAAGATACCCTACGATATAAAAATTGCTCAAAGCTACTCAAAAGGTAAGTTGTTTTCAAAAGAAATTCCTCAATACGAGAATATGTTTGTTGAATTATACAATAAAATTTTGGAGATAGTGCAGTGATTGTAAAACAGCTTGCTATTGTAAGCGGAAAAGGTGGCACAGGCAAGACAACGCTCAGTGCTTCTTTTGCACATCTGGCAAAAAATGCTTTGATGGTGGATTGTGATGTAGATGCACCAAATCTACATATTATACTAAAGCCTGAAGTTAATAAAACATTTGAGTATTTTGGTTCACAAAAGGCATTTATTGATTTTGATAAATGTATAAATTGTGGTATCTGCGCCTCAGTTTGTCGATTTGAAGCAATAGATTTTGAGCAAAATCAATACAGGGTTAAAGAGTATGCTTGCGAGGGCTGCAATGCATGCGTGATTGCCTGTCCAGTTAATGCTATAAGTTTGAAAAAAACTTTAAATGGCAAGTATTTTGAGTCTACCTGCGAGACAGGTTATATGGCACATGCGCTGTTGAACCCAGGTGAAGAAACCTCAGGTGGTTTAATATCTGAAGTAAGAAAGCTATCTTTAGAAATTGCCTATTCAAAAAAGATAGAATTAATTATTATTGATGGAGCTCCAGGTATTGGCTGTCCTGCTACATCATCAATTGTGGGTGCAAAATATGTAATAGTTGTAAGTGAGCCTACAAAAAGCGGCCTTCATGATTTGGTGCGCATTGTGGAAACAATAAAGCATTTTAAAATACCACATGGAATTGTGATTAACAAGTTTGATATAAACGATGAGCAAACAAAAGAGATTGAAAAATACGCTCAAGAAGAAAATTTAGAAATAATTGGCAAAATTCCTTTTGACAAAACTGTTGTAGAAGCTACAAAACAAGCAAAGCCAATTATTGAATATGATTGCAAAAGCGCATTTGCTGTAAAAGACATCTTTGAAAAAACAATCCAGAAGCTAAATTTATCGCCCCAAAGCTAAAAGCCTTGAGGCGATTTGTATATATTGTTAGGAGAGGAGCTCTTCTACTGTCACATAGTCACCAACGCGACCTGTCATTTTTTCTTCGTCTGTATTGACAGGCAAAGTTTTCTTGCCAGGTCTCCAATTGGCTGGGCAAACTTCGCCTGTCTTATATGAATGCTGATGGGCCTGGATTTGTCTTATGAACTCATTTACGTTTCTACCTACAGGTGGTGCTTGAACTTCTTCTGCTACAATTACACCATCTGGATTTATTAAAAATCTGCCACGTAAAGCAATACCGGCACCTTCTATCATGACATTAAATTTTCTTGAAACCTCACCGGTTGGATCTGCGCCAATAGTTAATTTCAAGCCTTTTAGTAGTGGCTCTGTTTCTACAAAGCGTTTGTGTGAAAATTTTGTATCTGTTGAAATTGCAAGTATCTCGCAGCCAAGCTCGTCATGTAATACATCATATTTTGCATTCATTGCAGCAAGCTCAGTTGGGCAAACAAATGTAAAATCTGCTGGGTAGAAGCAAACAATTGTCCACTTGCCTGCGTAATCTGCGCTTGAAACCTTTTTGTAATGGCCACTTTGTGCATCGTATGCATCCATTTTAAACTCTGGCATTTTTTGAAGAACTAAACTCATCGTACACCTCCAAATCAATTTTGATAAATATTATCAAAAAATAAAAATTTGTCAAGGAAAAAAATTATTATTTGCAATTTTTTAAAAAAGTATTATATTTGCTTTTATGGAAGTAATTGATTATGCGTATTTAGAAAGTATACTAAACAAAAAAAATTTAAAAGTAACGCCACAAAGATTGCATATATTATCTCTTATCAAACAGTTTGGTCACATGGATATAGATGAATTGTATTTACAGATTAAAAAAAACTACCCCTACATGTCACTTGCAACAATTTACAAAAATATTTCGGTAATGGTAGAAAATGGCATATTAAATGAGATAAAAATTGCTCAGCAAAAAACAAAATATGAGTTATTGGCCGACTTTCATGCACATTTTATCTGCACAAACTGCAAAAAAATAGAAGATTTAGATATAGATATAAGTTGTATTCTAAAAAGTTTTGATCAAGCAAGCGTGCAAAGCGTCCAATTGCAGATTTATGGTACTTGCAACGCCTGCCAGAAAAAAAAGAATTTAATCTAAAAAAACTACATCAATGGATTTTACATCCCATCTGTACTCAAATTTCTCGACAATTTCTTCTTTTATTGCATTTGCAAATTGATTTGTATCTTTAAGATTTAAATATATCGTAAGCTTGCCATCTACAAAATCTATTTTTGAAAGTAGTTTTGATCCCACTAAGTCTCTGCCTGTATTTGGGTCTATTACGCCCCTTAGGCGTTCTTTTATCAATGCTTCATCAGTTGGCTTATCTTTGGGTACAAGGCCGTTTTTTTCTTCATAGTTTTCAATTGCTCGCTTAAGAGACTGTATGGCTAAAATAGAACAGTGTACTTTAACAGCTGGCAAACCTCCAAGTTCATCTACTACTTGAGAATATTTTAAGTTTTTTGCTTCTTCAATTATTTTGCCTTTCGCAATTTCAGTAATAATAGACGCTGTTGCAATGTTTGAAGCGCATCCGAAAGATTTAAATTTTATATCTTCAATAACATGCGTATCTTTATTTACTTTTAATTGTAACTGAACCATATCACCGCAAGCGGGAGAACCTTCTGTTGCTTGAGCATCAGGGTTTTCGATTTCACCTAAGTTTTTTGGATTTAAAAATAAATCCATAACTTTTTTTGAGTATGGTATACTTGGCATTTAATCCTCCTTGTATAGTGGGCTTAAATTTCTTAAAAAAGCTACATCTTCTTTTAAATACTCTATTGTCTGATCTATTTCTTTTAATATGTTAAATTTACCAAACGAAAATCTAATAGAACCATGAGCCAACTCGTGCGTCAAACCGCATGCAAGAAGCACATGTGAGGCTTCAAGTGATTTGGAAAAACAAGCACTACCCGTTATCACACTTACGCCCCTTAAGTTTAGCCTTAAAGTCAAAGATTCACCTTCAATAAACAAAAAAGTTACATTTACTATACCTGGATGAGACATTTTGGGACTATTTATTCTAATGTGCGGTATTTGGTTTATTTTTTCTAGAAAGTAATCTTTTAAGTTTTTAATATAGTCGTATATTTTTTTGTCAAATATCTCTATAGCTTTTTGCATGCCAACAATTGCAGGTATATTTTGAGTGCCAGCTCTTAAGTTATATTCCTGATAACCACCAGTAATAAGTGGTTCAAGCTCAATAGAGTTTTTTGCAATTAAAGCTGATGCTCCTTTTGGGCCATAGTATGTATCTGAGCCTATAGTTAAAAGATCAATATTGTATTTTGATAGATCAATATCAAAAAAAGGAAAAGAAAAAGTTGCATCACAGTGATACGCACAATTTTTCTGCTTACAAATTTCACCAATGCTGATTATATCCTGAAGTGTGCCTATTTCTTGATTTACATGTTGAATGCTGACTAAGATTGTATTATCATCAATTAGATTATTTAATTCATTAAGATTAACCAATCCTTCGTTGTTGACGCCTATATACCTTATTTCAAAGCCTTTTTTTTGCAAAAACCTACATGTATTTATGATTGATAAATCTTCAATTTTGCTAATAACGATATTGCCCTTTTTTTTTGCTAAAAGCTATTCCTTTTAGTGCTAGATTATTTGATTCTGTAGGACTAGATGTAAAAATACACCTATAATCTTTAGCGTTTAGTTTATCCAATATAAATGCTCTTGCACTTTCAAGTGCTTCTTGGGCAATCAAACCGTCTTCATGACTGAATATTGATGATGCTATGGCATAGTTTTGTGTAAAAAAAGGTATCATTGCTTTTAATACTTCATCATCTACTTTAGTTGTTGCTGCATTATCAAAGTAAATTCTGTTCATTTTCCCCCCTTACTATTAATTAGAGCTTCTTTAAAAGCTTCAATAGCACTATTTGCGCACTCAAGGCGTTCTTTTGGGATACCAACTAAATTAGAATTTAAAAAGTTTTCATCTATGCTTAAGGCATTTTCTATTGTCTTATTTTTAAATGTTTTGGCTAGAAAACTTGCAACTGCAATAGCAACAGGACAGGCTTTTACTTTATAATCGATAGCTACAATTATACCTTGTTTAGTTTTAACATAAAATATGATCTTTGCGTTGAATTCAATATTTTCTCTAACGCCTATGCCATCTGGATCAAGTACAGTATCTTTAATAGGGTAAAAAAAATGGCTTTCAAAGCTTTCCATACAACCTCCTATTTAGATACTATAATACTAACTTTTAAAAAGTCAATATATCTTGATAAGTTTTGTCAAGTTAAACTAAAGCGCCAACTTATTTAGGCGCTTTAGTAGTGGTATTTGTAAATATAGTTGATTGGGTTTGATTTTTGTAGACATAATACGAGATAGCAACAGAATTAATCATAAACAAAAAGGCTAAAACCCATGTGATTTTGGCAAAAAACGACATTGCACCTGTTGCTCCAAAAAGTGTATCAGAAGCTCCAGCGCCAAAGGATACGCCCATATTTGCACCTTTTCCTTTTTGAAGCAAAATAAGAACAATTAATAAAATAGACATTATACCCTGCAGTATCATAAGGACAGTAAGCATCAACTAACTCCTTTTTCTTTTTCAAAATTCAAAGCAATTTCATAAAATTTTTGCGCATCTAAACTTGCACCGCCTACCAAAAAACCATCAACATTTTGTATTTTTGAAAGCTCTCCTGCATTTTGAGCATTTACGCTGCCACCATAGAGTACTTTTGTGTCTATAAATTTCTTTATAAACTCATGTACCTCAAAAATTTGCTCAGAATTTGCAACTTTCCCGCTTCCTATTGCCCATATAGGCTCATATGCGATTATAACAGTTTCTTTTATATCTAGCAAATCTTTGGCAAGCTGATTTTCTATGATTGTAAATGTTTCGTTGTTTTGTCTTTGAGATAAGCTTTCACCCACACATAAAATTGGAGTTATGTTGTGTTTAATAGCGCTTTTTATTTTTTTATTAATCATATTGTCATCTTCACCAAACAATTGTCTGCGCTCACTGTGTCCAACAATAACAATCTGACAGCCTACAGATTTTAGCATCATTGCTGAAACTTCACCAGTATAGGCACCTTCGTCTTCAAAGTATAAATTTTGTGCCCCAAGCTTTATGTTTGAATTTTTAAAACACTCAGATAGGTCTTTTAGGTAGACAAAGGGTGCACAAACGGCAATTTCTGCTTTGGCATCTGACAATTTTGATTTTATGGCGCAGCCTACCTCTAAAGCCTTTTTGTAGTCAAAATGCATTTTCCAGTTAGCTACTATCATTTAGGCCTCCAGTGCTTCGATACCTGGCAACTTTTTGCCTTCAAGTAGCTCTAAGCTTGCACCACCTCCTGTGGATATATATGTAATATTGTCTGTTTCGTGTGCACGAGCTATGGCATCTGCTGTATCACCTCCTCCTGCTACACTTAATGCATAGCTTGAGCCTACGATGCGCGCCATTTCTCTTGTGCCACGAGAAAACCTGTCGATTTCATATACACCCATAGGACCATTCCATACAATAGATCCGCAATCGTGCATTACTTCTTCAAACATCTTGCATGAAGCAGGTCCTATATCAAGCCCCATATAGCCATCTGGTATTTCCTGATAGGGTACAATTTTTGTTACAGCTTTTTCGTCCATTTTTTCTGAGACTACAAAATCTACAGGAAAGTACATTTTAATTTTTTTATCCTGAGCTTTTTGGTATATATCCTTTGCAGTTTCTAAATAGTCATTTTCTACCAGAGAATTACCAACCGGTAAGCCTAATGCTTTAAAGAAGGTAAACACCATAGCCCCGCCAATTATAATTTTGTCTACCTTATCAATAAGATTATATACAGCTGATATTTTTGAAGATACCTTAGCTCCGCCAAGCACAGCAATTAAAGGCCTTACTGGGTTATCCAAAATACGACTGAAGTATGTAATCTCTTTTTTAAGCAAAAAGCCTGCAGCTTTAATCTCACAAATTTTTGGAAGTGTGTATACAGATGTATGTTTTCTGTGACTTACGCCAAACGCATCATTGATGTACACATCAAATAACTCTTTTAGTTTTTTTGCAAATTCTATGTCATCTTTTTCTTCACCTGGCTGAAATCGCAAATTTTCAAGCAACAAACAATCCCCATAATCCATAGAATCTATAGCTTTTTTGACTTCATCACCAATGCAAGAATCTATAAATTTTACTTCTTTATTCAATAGTCTAGAAAGCCTCTTTGCTACATTTGCAAGAGAGTATTTTGGGTCTTTTTTGCCTTTTGGTCTTCCCATATGAGAAGCCAATATTACTTTTGCTTTTGCATCCATGCAGTAATTTATGGTAGGCAGTGTTTCTCTTATGCGCTTATCATCCATTATGTTTCCTTCATCATCGATTGGCACATTAAAGTCGCACCTGACAAAAACCCTTTTATTTGTAAGGTTAAGCTCATTTATAAAAATCATAATTTACCCCTTTAGATCATTTTTAACATAACATCTTTTAATCTTGAAGAGTAGCCAAACTCATTGTCATACCAGGCAAAAACTTTTACCATATCATCTATAATATGTGTCATTGTACCGTCAAATATGCTTGAGTGTGGGTTTCCATTTAAATCATGCGACACAAGGGGCTCTTCTGTATATTCTAATATGTTTTTTAACTTAGTCTGGCTGGCTTTTTTAAAAGCTTCATTTACCTGCTCAATTGTTGGGATATTTTTTACATTGCATACAAAGTCAATCAAAGATACATTGGAAGTAGGCACACGTATTGATATACCGTCAAGTTTGCCGTTTAGTTCTGGGATTACTACGCCGATTGCTCTTGTTGCGCCTGTGGTGGTTGGGATCATATTCATTGCAGCAGCGCGCGCCCGTCTTAGGTCTTTGTGAGGCAAATCAAGTATTCTTTGATCGTTTGTATACGAGTGAACTGTTGTCATAAAGCCTTTTGTTACTGTAAAATTATCATGAAGCACACGGATTACTGGCCCTATGCAGTTTGTTGTGCAGGATGCATTTGATATAATCTGATTATTTTTAAAATCAAAGTTATCGCTATTTACACCAAGTACCACTGTGGGAATGGTTTTATCTTTTGGAGGTGCACTTAACAATACTTTTTTTGCACCTGCCTGAAGATGTTTTTGGGCTAATTCTTTTGTTAAAAAAATTCCTGTTGACTCAAGTACTACATCAATATCAAGCTCGCCCCAGGGTAGCTCAGCTGGGTCTTTTTTTGCAAATATTTTTATTTTTTTGCCATCAACTATAATGTTTTCATCATCATAGGAAACTGTTTTTTGAAAAATACCATGGTTTGTATCATATTTTAATAGGTGTGCAAGCGTTTTTGTATCTGTTAGGTCATTTATTGCAACAACTTCGATTTCTTTATAATCGCTTGCAATGCGAAAAAATATTCTACCAATTCTACCAAATCCATTTATAGCTACTCTCATAAAAACCTCCACGATTTTTTTAACTTTAGTATATTATTAATTTATTTTTTTTCAAGCGCTTTTTAAAAAGGAGAGTAAAATTTTTTTTAAAAAAGTTTATAAAAAGCGTTTTTAAAACTCTTGACAAAAAAGCGTAATTGGATTATTTTTAACTGTAGGTTTGAGGTTAAGAGAAAAATTATTGCAAGTTAAATTTTTTTCTTGACAAGTGTGAAAAAAGTTGTTAAATTTAGAAACGAATTTAAAAAAGTTTTCAGTTAGGAGGTTAAGTATGAAAAAAAGGCTAGTCTCACTCGTTGCAGCAGCTGCGCTTTTGGGCAGTGTCTCATTAGCATCTGCTGGCACAGTTACCACAAAAGGTGACACAAACATTTCTATTGGTGGCTTTATCCAGACCTACTTTGATTGGGCAAATAACCAGACAAATTTGGGCTATCAAGCAAACCCAGAGTATACTGCACCAGGTAAAAAAAATACTGCCGCACAGACATCTTTGGGTACAAGCACACAATTTTCCAGGATTTCACTAGGCCTTAGCAACCCAACAGAAGGCATAACTGGTGTAGTCGAAGGTGATTTTTGGGGTGGTGGCGCAGGACAACAATTGTATGAAAAAGGTAACTTTAGGTTGCGACATGCTTACATTGTAAAAGAATTTTGTCAGGAAGGCTGCAATTACACACCTTGGCTATTGATCGGTCAGACATGGGATCCACTTGCGATGCTAAATAGCTTTACTTTAAATAGTATAGTAGGTATAGCCGGTCAAAACTACGGTGAAGGTGTAGTTAGGACTTCGCAGATAGGTTTTGGTGTAAAATTTGATCTTGGAAGCGTAAAGCTAAATCCTGGTATTTATGCAGCTAATTTAGCTGGTGATTCCACTTTTACAAATAGTTATTTAGTTGCTACAGCCTATAATGTACCTAATCCAACTCAATATACATTGTCTCAAAGGCTTGTTTCACCAGGTTTTGCTTTCAAATTACCTGTTGAATTTAATACAGGTTTTGGCTCACCAGCCAGTGCTTATGCAGGCTTTGGGTGGCAGCCAATGAAACTTACCAATGCTAAAGCAGGCATAGACAGCAAGAATGAAAATGCATGGATGGCAACTGTAGGTTTAACATTACCCGTATATTTTGTTAACTTAACAGGTAACTTCCATTATGAGCGTGGCATGACAGCGTTTGATATGCCACTATTTGGCTCTACATATACTATGCCATCTTTCTACATTGATAGCAATGGTTCTGTACAAGCAGTTCGTGGCACAAGCTGGAACGCACAGGCTCAAATTGATTTTAATAAACTAGCTCAGGTTCCGGTAACATTTGCATTTGGCTATGGTCAAACTGTATTTAGCAATTACGGAGAATTAGCTGACGGCACCACGCCTCTTGTTAGGAAGATGGGAACAATGTTTGCAAACGTAAACTATCAGTTGACTAAATCTTTGGCATTAGGTTTGGAATATGATAGAAACAGAACTTACTATGTAGGCGCTGGTAACGATGGTGGTTCTGCACAAAATGGCAATCAAGTATTCTTAAGAGGAATGTATAGTTTCTAAGATTTAGCTTTTTTTCTACTGATACAAAACCCTCCCTTTTGGGAGGGTTTTTTTATGTCCATTTTAATAAGTTAATTATATAGATTAAATTTTTATTTTTTTCTTGACATATAAAAATAATTTTTTTATAATATGAACTAGTAATATATTACATTCTCATTTAAATGAGAATTTTAAAATTGGAGGTGTTAGATGAAAAAAAAGTTGGTTTCTGCAGTAGTTGCACTATCTATTTTTGGTTGTGTGGGTATTGCAAGTGCTGGTAGTGTTACCACAAAGACTGATACAAATATCAGTATCAGTGGTTTTACTCAGATGTATTTTGATTGGGCAAATAACCAGGGATTTTTAGCCAATACTGCAAACCCAGAGTTTATCAAGGCAAACACTAAATCATCTGCGGCACAAACATCATTTGGTTCAACTGCAAATTTTACAAGACTGTCTCTTGCATTAGAAAACAAATCCGAAGGCATTAAAGGCTTAATTGAAGGTGATTTTTGGGGTGGTGGCGCAAATATTTCAACTGATGGTAATGGTAACTTTAGACTTCGCCATGCGTATTTTGTAAAAGAATTTTGCCAGGAAGGCTGCAATTACACACCATGGCTATTAGTTGGTCAAACGTTTAACTCAGGTTTTTATGTTTCCTACACTATGAATGCTCCGTGCAACATTGCAGGCTCATCAAACGGACCTACTAATAGAATCCCACAGGTAGGGTTTGGTGTTAAGTTTGATTTAGGAAGCGTAAAGCTAAACCCCCAAATTGCAGCGCAAGATTTATTAACTACATTTATTTCTCAAAGTGGCTTTGATAGCTATAGATCCACAATGCCGGGTTTGGGTGTAAGATTACCAGTTGAGTTTAATACTGGTTTAGGTAAACCTGCTAGTTTTTATGCTGATTTTCAGTGGCAAAATTTAAAATTAACAAAGCAAACAGCTGGTATTGATAGCTCAAACCAAAATTCGTATGAATTTGGCGGTGGGTTAGAGTTGCCAATTTATTTTGTAAGTTTTAAAACCGATGCGCACTACTCAAAGGGATTTACAAAATATGATTTGCTATATGGCAATGTTATGCCTCCATCATATTACCTAAATGGTACTTCAATAGAAAAAGTTAGTGCTACAGCATGGGATGCTATGTTAAAGGTTGATTTTAACAGTCTTGCACAGGTACCAATAACACTAGCTGGTGGTTACGCTCAGGTAGTATTTGGCAACTTAACTACTCTAAGCAACACAACAACAACCGCGTATGCGCGAAAAGCATCTACAATATTTGTCAATATGGGCTACAATTTAACAAAATCAGCAACGCTGGGTCTAGAGTATGATAGGAACAAAACATACTATGTAGGCTCAAACAATGATCCCAATAACGGCAGAGTAAGCAATCAGGTATTTTTTGTAGGTACTTATAAATTTTAAAAAAGCCTTTTTTTCATATTTAAACCTTTTAAAACCCTCCTTTTTGGGAGGGTTTTTTGTCATTCTGAGCGAAGCGAAGAGTCCACAAAGTAGATCCTTCGCTTGCGCTTTAGGATGACGCACACCAATTAGTCATTCTGAAGCACACGAAAGCGCGCGAGTCCTTTTACATGCGTTTTATGATAACACCACTTCTTGTCATTCTGAGCAAACTATAGCATAGCGAAGAACTTTCCACTTTAATTCAACAACCTTTAAACTTCTATATCAATGTGTTTTTTACTGCTTTTTGGAGTATTTTCTTGAGCTTTTGGTTTTTGATGTTCGCTAATATTTGGATTTTGAGAATTTTGAGCGTTTTCTACTTTTGTGTTTTCTTCTTCTTGTTCTTTTTTGTGTGCTATTCGCTTTACACTGTCTGCCTGGGCTGCTTGAAGTAGCAGGTTATTGTTTACGTTAGACTGAGTGTAGGAGTTTAATATAACACTTTGCATATCAATTGGGCCTACCATTTGCCACTCCTATTTGGCTTTGGGGCATTTTTATTATGTATCTTTAAAAAAGAATTTTCCAAATTCTGTACCGTTTTCTAAAAAAATACCGATTTTACCTAAATCCTCGCAATATTTTTTTGAGCCAGACTGTCCATGCCAGATGGCAAAAGGCACCGGATCGCTTGTGTGCGTTTTTAGACTAATTGGTGTGGGATGATCTGGCAAGCATGCAATTTTTAAATCAAATTCTTTAGCAAATTCAATTGCTGGTGCTGCTATATTTTTGTCAAATAATTCAATAGCTTTAATCTTTAGCTCTAAATCTCCCATATGCCCGGCTTCATCTGGTGCTTCAATATGCACATAAGCAAACCCAAGCTCTTTTAAAGCATTGTAGGCAGCTTTCATTTTGCCGTCGTAGTTTGTATCAATAAAACCAGTTGCACCTTCAACATAAGGCGTTTCAAGTTTTAATAACTTGCCTATGCCTTTCATTAGATCCACCGCGCTTATAACTGCGCCATTAATGCCGTAAACTTCCCTATAGGATGGTGCTTTTGGCGCTTTGCCTTCCCCCCAAAGCCAGATTGCATTTGCTGATGTATTATTTATCGGATTTTTTAGGATTTCTTTAGCCATTTGCATGATTTTTATAAGCTCGTTTCTAGCTTCTCCTTTTGGTAGGTAATCGTTTATATTTTTGTCTGTAATATCGTGTGGTGGTGTAGTAGAGTCTGTTTTGCCATTTTTCCAAACCATTAGGTTTCTGTAGCTAACCCCTGCAAAAAATTTGATATTATCAAGCTTTAATTGCTCGTTTAACAAATCAATAAGTTTTTTTGCGTCATCTGAGCTAATGTGTGATGCGCTAAAGTCTTTCATAATGTCATTTTCTATGGTTACAAAGTTGCATCTGTAGGCTACATCATCTGGGCCAAGTGCAATATTTTTGGCAAGCGCTTCAATTGGTGCTCTTCCTGTATAGATTTGTTTTGGGTTATATCCTATTGCACTTAAATTTGCCACATCAGAGCCAGGCGGCAAACCGTCTGGTACAGTTTTTAAAAGCCCCACTGTGCCACTTGCAAGTTTGTCCATGTAAGGTGTGTTTGCATATTCAAGGGGTGTTTTATTGTCAAGTTCTTTGATTTTGTAATCTGCCATGCCATCGCCTAATAAGATCAAATATTTCATAAAGTCATCCTTCTATAAATTTTACATACACGCTTCGATTGCGTGGACCATCAAATTCTACAAAAAATATTTTCTGCCAAACTCCAAGTATAATTTTTCCATTTTCGACTATTACTTCTAATGAAGTGCCAATCAGGCTTGATACAATATGCGCATCAGAGTTACCTTCAATATGTAAAAAGCCAGCATTTTTGGGTATCAGTTTTTGCAGGTGGTTTACAATATCTAAACTTACATCTTTATCGGCGCCTTCGTTTATTGTGATAGCTGCGGTTGTGTGAGGCACAAATATAAGACAAATACCATTTTTTTTGGGTAAAACCTGCTGGATTTTATCTGTTATATTTAACAGGCACTTGTGACAATCAGTTTTTATATTGATTTTTTCTAACATATTTTAATACTAATCACTTTTTGCAAAAAAGTCAATGTTTAAATATGGACAAATTCTAAAATTTTGGCTTTTAAAAAAAGAAAAAAGATAATTTGCCTGTCTTTGAATTTTTTAAGTTCAAGTAATGTTTTTTTGATGTTATTTAATCGTTTTAAGCCGTTTTTTTGCAGCGTACTTTCAAGTTCATAAATTTCGCTTTGTATATCAAAATTTTTAAGTATCATTTGTATAATTTGTTTTTCAAATTCTTCTCTCATATCATTCTTTAAGCTATATGGTTTTTATTTCATATTTGTGACTCAATTATGAAATAATGTAAATATTTCTAATTAGTTTATATTATCTTGACAAATTTTTAATTTTGGTTATATTACTATAACAAAATATATCTGGAGGTGTTTCGATGAATGATTTTGAAAAATTGGTAGATCAACTAGGTTTAGATGAAAAAAGGTCAAGGCTTCTTGCATCAAGCCTTGCAATTCATGGCCATGTATGCGGTGGTATGCCGCTTGGCTTTATAGCAGGCGAAGCTGCACTAAAAGCTTTAGGTGTAGAAAGAGAGCAGAATATGGATAAATTTGTAATTCTTGAGTCTGGAGACAATCATGCAGCAGGCTGTTTTGCAGATGGTGTGCAGTTTTCAACAGGCGCTACATTTGGCAAAGGGCTTATGAAAAAAGACCCAAAAGGTAAGTTTGCTTTCTTGCTAATAGACAAGCTAACCAAAAAAGCTGTGCATGTACGTATAAAAAATGAAGTGATAAAAAATGCGTTTAATTCACCGTTTATTACAGAGTTTAGAAAAAAAGGGATAAAGCCATCTGACATACCATCTGAGATTGCTTTTGAGATGCTAAAAAAACCTTTCAATACGCCTGTTGGAGAGCTTATTGAGATTAAAGGTCCATTTGAATATGACTTTTTTGAGCCACCCGCAACATTTAACCTTGTAGAATGTGAAGTATGTGGTCAGTTGTGCGCAGAAAATTACGCAAGGATTGAAAACTCTAAAAAGGTTTGCCTTGAGTGTTTTACTTACTCAAAGTGAGGCTTAGATGCTGACTTTAATACTTGGACCCCTTCTTATATTTATATTTACAATCTTTTTAACTGTAGCGGGTTTAGGCGCAGCATTTATTGTAATTCCTACGCTGTATTATCTGGGTATTCCACTAAAAGAAGCTATGGCTATTGGACTGCTTCTTAATGCTGTGAGTATGAGCTTTGCAAGTATAGGCTACATTAAAAATCACCTTGTAAATTTCAAGGCAGCCATCCCTATAATAGTTTTTGGGATTGTATTTTCACCGCTTGGAGCATACAGTACAAAGTATTTTTCAAAAGAACTTTTGCTTTTGTTTTTTGTATTGTTTTTACTTTTTGCCGGTACAATGATGTTGTTTTACAAACCAAAGCAAACTGGGCAAAAAAAGGTAAACGATTGGGCACTGGGAAGTATTTTAGGAGTTGGCGCAGGATACCTTGGCGGTTTGCTTGGCGTTGGAGGGGGAAACTTTATAGTGCCTGGACTGGTCTGGAGTGGCTTTAACCCAAAAAATGCATCGGGTACCACCGCTTTTATTGTAATATTTTTGTCTTTTGCGGGCTTTTTGGGGCACATTGCAATTGGCAAAATTGATATTATGCTGGTGAGCTTATGTATTGCTGCTTCAATTGCAGGTGCTTTGGTAGGTTCTTGGGCAATGACCACAAAATTGAATGCCAATCAGGTAAAAAAAATTATAGCTATTGTTTTGTATGTTGTAGCAATAAAGATGATTTGGGGACTTCTAAAATAATTTATTGCTCGTAGTCTTTTGTCTTTTTGGGAACGTAAAAAAGCGTTTGAAAGGATCTTTTATAATTATATAGAAAGGGACTCTTTGCTACCACTTAACAATGACACATCCCCCTTGTCATTCTGAGGAGCGCGTTAGCGCTAGCGAAGAATCTACCTAGCAACCATTATAAAGTAAATGGGATTCTTCGCTAGCGCTTCAGAATGACGAAAAAGACACTTCAGGATGACTAACTTCGCTTGCACTTTAAGATGACAAAATTTGCGTTTGAGTATACTTTTTTTACGTAGTTTTGTTCATATTTTTACCAATAATCAAATACACTGTAGGTACAATAAATATTGTTAAAAAAGTACCTATGCCCAGGCCACTTGCTATTACAAGACCTATATCAAACCTGCTAACAGCACCTGCACCTGTTGCGGCAAGCAACGGGACAACGCCAAAGACCATTGCAGCGGTAGTCATTAAAATTGGGCGTAGCCTAATTTGAGCAGCTTGCTCTATAGCTTGTCGTTTTTTAACTCCCTGATTTTGCAAGTCATTTGCAAATTTTACAATTAGTATACCATGTTTGCTAACCAGACCGATTAATGTAACCAGACCAACTTCAGTATAAATATTAACAGTAGCAAACCCGAGACTTAAAAATATTAATGCACCGGTTATAGACATAGGAACGCTAATTAGTATTATGAGCGGATCTACAAAACTCTCAAATAATGCTGATAAAACAAGATATATTATTACAAGTGCAAAGATAAAGGTAATGAGCATACTCGAGCCTTCCTGGACAAATTGGCGTGATTGTCCAGAAAAATTGTAAGTATAACCTTGAGGAAAAATTTTTTTTGATAATTTTTCTAAATAATTAAGTGCCTGACCAAGCGTTACGCCTGGCTTCATTGTAGCAGATATAGTTGCGCTATTTTGCTGGTTAAACCTGTTTAGAGCTTCGGGGACAGTGCTTGTTTTGATGGTAATAATGCTTGATAATGGTACCAGCTGGCCGTTTGAAGCACTAATGTAATAATTTTTTAGGCTATTTTGATCCAGTCTGTATTTTTCAGGTACCTGCGGTATGACTTTATAACTGTAACCTTGCATGCTAAACCAGTTTATGTAGTTTTCACTTAAAAGCGTAGAAAGACTATCACCTATTGTTTGCATATTTATTCCCATACTTTGAGCTTTGCTTTTATCTATTTTTATATCTATTTGAGGCTGGTCATATTTAAGATCGCTGTCCATGAAAGCAAAAAGACCGCTTTTCATAGCTTGAGCAATAAGTTCATTTGAGACTTCATACAGTTGTTGGTAATTTGATGTTGTTGTTATTACAAATTGAACTGGCAAACCCTGAGAACCAGGCAAACTTGGCAGAGGAAAAGCAACAATTTGCAAATCAGGTACTGTGTTTAATTTTTGCTGTAGATAAGGCATTATTTCCATTTGTGTTTTTTTGCGCTGGTTCCATGGCTTTAGCATAAATCCAGAGATTAGAGCGTTGTTTGATGAGCCAAAACCCAATGCCATAAAGTACTGCTGAAGCTCGGGGAATGTTTTGTATATTTGCTCAATTTGCTTTGCGCTTTTTGTAAGGTCATTGAGTGTAGCTGTTGGTGCGCCTGTGCCTTGGACAAATATTACACCTTGATCTTCTGTTGGGGCTAGTTCCGATTTGCTTGTAATAAACAAAAAATACGCGCTTGTTAGCACAACAACAATAACAAACACAACAACGGGCTTTGAATCCAACACTACTTTTAAAATTTTTGAGTATAGTTTGCGCACCGCTTCAAATTGTTTATCTAAAAAGTGAGAAAAACCTTTTTTTGTTGTTTCTTCTTTTAAAAATTTTGATGCAAGCATTGGAGATAGTGTCAGTGCTACAATACCAGATATTACAACATCGCCAGCCAATGTAAAGGCAAACTCTTTAAACAAAGCACCAGTTAGACCACTCATAAAGCCAATAGGTAAAAATACGGCAACAAGTGTTATTGACATGGCTAAAATCGGTACTCCAAGCTCTCTAGCTGCTAAAAGAGATGCTTCAAGACGGTTTTTGCCTTCACTTATGTGTCTATCAACATTTTCAACAACAATTATAGCATCATCTACCACAAGACCAATAGCTAAAACCATAGCTAGTAATGTTAGAAGGTTTATAGTATATCCAAGCAAGAACATCATAAACATACCGCCAATTATAGATAGTGGTATTGCAATAACAGGAATTATAACGCTTCTGTATGAGCCCAAAAACAAAAATATTACGGCAATAACAACAATTAATGTTTCTAAAACTGTTTTAACTACTTCATCGATAGATGTTCTAATGTAGGTTGTTCTATCGTATGCAACTTTCATTTTCATTGCGCTTGGTAGCTGGCTTTGTATTGATGGCAGTATTTTATAAATATTGTCTACAACTGTGAGGGGGTTTGCCGTTGGAGTAGTAAATATACCAAGCACTATTGCTTCTTTGCCGTTAAAAATATTTGTTGCTGAGTAATTTACAGAGCCTAACTCTACTTTTGAAATGTCTTTTAAGCGTATTAGCGTACCATTGTAATTGGCTACAACTAAATTTTTAAATTCATCAACTGTGTGCAAATCAGTTGCAGTAGATATATTTATTTGAATGTATGGGCTTTTTGTGTAGCCTGTAGCAGAAATGTAGTTATTTGCCGAAAGTGCCTGATAAACCTGCAGGGGTGTTATGTGAAATTCAGCCATTTTTGTAGGGTTTAGCCAGACGCGCATTGCAAATGTTTTGTTGCCATAAACCATAACTTGCCCAACGCCATTTACTGCTTGAATTTGAGGTACTATAACTCGGTTTATATAGTCAGTCATTTGAGATGAATTCATACCGTTTGAAGTAAATGCAAGATACAAATACGCAACATTTGTAACGCTTGTTTTTGTAATAACGGGCAACTGTGCCTGCTTTGGCAACTGATTTAAAACAGAGTTTACCTGGGCTAATACTTCGGATAATGCAGCGTTTGGATTGTAGTTTAGTTTCATATAAACATTTATTGTGCTAATGCCTTCCTGACTTGAAGAAGTCATATAATCAATTCCTTCTGCTGAGGCAATTGCGCGCTCAAGTGGTGTTGTTATGAACCCTTGCACAACATCAGCGCTTGCACCAGGGTAGGCGGTTTGAACCGTAATTAGTGTATCTTCTGTTTTAGGGAATTGTCTTATACCAAGCTCACTTATTGACCTTAAACCCAAAAATAAGATTACAAGGCTAATAACAACCGATAAAACAGGTTTTTTAATGAAAATATCAGTAAATTTCATTTTAATAGTCCTTATCTATAGACTCAATAATTACGCTTGAACCATTTCTCAGTTTTAGCTGGCCTTGAGTTACAACCATCTGGCCACTTTTTAGGCCTTTTAGAATAACCACTTTGTTGTTTTGAGTCTGACCTGTTTTGACATACACCGTATTTGCAATATACTCATTGCCTTTTTTTGTTACAACATATACAAAATCACCATATGGATTATAGGTAATTGCTAAAGCTGGCACAACAACCACATTTGGTATTTTAGGCAATATAATGTTTACCTTAACAAACATTCCAGGTTTTAGCAGGTTGTCTTTATTGTTAACAATAGCTCTTATTGTTGCATTTCTTGAAATATTATTTATGTTTATACTGATTGTTTTTATTTTACCTATTATGGTTTTATTTGGATCTGAATCGGTATGAATCTCAATTTTTTGACCTACACCGATCTTTCCCAAATCATTTTGAGGCAGTGTGAAATCCACATAAATTGGATCAATCGTATATAAAGAAACAATTGGTTGACCGGGGTTTACATATTGACCTACACTTACATATCTCATACCTAAAATGCCTGAAAATGGCGCTTTTATGGTCATTTTGTCAATTATAGATTGAGTTTGAGCTATTAAAGCCTGAGTTTGCTTTAATGCCGATAGTGACTGTATGTAAGAAGCTTTTGAAGAAGCGTTTTTTTCATATAATTGCTTATACTGAGTGTAGTTAAATTCATCAAGAATTAGTTGGGCTTTGTATTGTTCTAACTGGGCTTTTTGTGTGGAGTCATCCAATTTAGCAAGTATCTGGCCTTTTTTTACAGATTCTCCCGAATCAAAGTAAATCTTTTCAATCTGACCGCTCACCTGTGTTGTTGCGTTAACAGAATCAATCGATACAACATTGCCAATGGATTCCAGGTAGGGCTGATAGTTTTCTAACTTTGAGTATGCAACACTTACATATACTTTTGGGGTACCATGCATCATTTGAGCTTGTTTTAGTTTTGAGGCCATATAAGCTTTAAAACCAAAAATACTGCCAAAGATTACCAAAAGCACTATAAAAGCAATTAAAAAACGCTTCCACATAGTTTCTCCTTTTGAGTTTTAAAATTAATCAACCGTATAATTAATGCATTTTATAAGAAAAAAGTCAAGAATTTCGTTGAATTTGAAATAAAAATTTAATTTTCTATGCCAAAATATGCTTTTTTTACTATATTATTTGATTTTAAATCTGATAGATTGCCTGAAACTACCACTTTACCATTATCTATAACATAACCTCTTTGCGCAAAGTCTAAAAAAGCTATGTTTTGTTCTGCAATTAGTATAGAAAATTGTTCTTTGTTTTGTAAATCGTCTAAAATATTTATTATTAATTTTACAAATTTAGGCGAAAGGCCATTTGAAGGCTCATCTAAAACTACAAGTTTTGGATTTGACATCAAAAGCTTTGCTATGCCCAGCATTTTTCTTTGACCGCCACTTAAACTACCTGCTAAAGCCTTTTTATGGCTCAATAGATCTTGAAAGTATTCATACATTTGCTGTTTTCTTTGATGCGTAAGTTTACTGTCTAAAAAAAATGCACCTAACTCCAGGTTTTCGTCTACAGTAAGATTTGGAAATATTCCAATTTCAGACATATATGCTATACCTAATTTTACTCTCTTGTCGGTTCTTAAGTGTGTTATGTCTTTGCCTTCAAAATAAATTTTACCATTGAATATTTTTAAAAGGCCCATAATTGCTTTTAAAAGCGTGGTTTTTCCAGCACCATTAACACCAAGTAAAATAACTCTTTCTTTTTGCTCAACATTTAAATCAATACCCCACAAAACTTTCAAAATCTTATATCCAGATTCTAAAGATTGGACTTCCAGTAGGCTCAATGCTAACCTCCCAAAAATACTTCTACAACCCTTTTATCATTTGCCGCTTGCTCTAGTGTACCTTCAAAAATAGGCGACCCAGAATCCATTACAACTACCCTTGAAGTAATTTTGTGAATGAAATGCATCAAGTGTTCAACTACAATGATAGAAATAGATTTTTTAACAAGTGACTGTAAAATTTCGGCAATTTTATCTGTTTCTTCCTGATTAAGTCCTGCTGCAATCTCATCTACAAGGAGTAATTTAGGTTTTGTTGCAAGAGCTCTTGCAAGCCCTAATAATTTTTGCTCTGATGTATTTAGTTGTGTTGCTTGCTTGTCCTGCAATTTATCTAAACCTACTATTGAAAGGGCAGTTTGGACATCATCTTCGATATTGCAATAGCCTTTTTCCATAAATTTAAAGTTTTTTAAGTGTTTAAAAAAAGATTTTAGACATTGTTTGCCAGAATACAATGCAGCTACTTCAACATTTTCACGCACGGTCAAACCATGAAAAGGTTTTGGTATCTGAAATGTTCTATTTATTCCTAAATGAGCAAGTTTATATGTTGCTATACCATCTATGCGTTTGCCAAAAAAGTAAATTTTACCAGCATCAGGTTTGTATATGCCAGATATGACATTTATAAGCGTAGTTTTTCCAGAACCATTTGGACCTACAAGACCCAGGATCTCGTTTTCATAAACGCTTAAATTAACTTTATTTAATGCTTTTAGGCCACCAAATCGTTTTTCTACATTTTCAACTTTAAGTATTTCTTTAGGGGACATAGTCTTTTACCTTCTTAAACAAAGAAATAACGCCATTTGGCAAAAACATTATTAACACAACAATCAAAAGACCATAAATCAACTGAAAATATTGAGGTGTTGATATACCTATAAAATTATACATTCCGTATAAAATAACGGTGCCAATTAATGGTCCAAGCAATGTTGCAGCTCCACCAAAAAGCACAAATACAATAGCAAATATGCTTATATTTAAACTAAAAACCGTTTCCGGGTAAAAAACAGATGTATACCAAGCAAAAACTCCACCACACAATCCTGCAACAAATGCACTCAAAAGCCATGCAATGGTGCGTGCAAGAACTACATTTACGCCAGCTACGCTTGCAGTTATACTATCTTCTCTTATTGCCATAAGCGATAAACCAAACCTTGATTGTCTAAAAAATAAAACAAGCATAAATGCAAAAAACATAACTATTAGCATAGCATTGTAACTTGCTGTTGCATCATATACGCTAGATAGCATTATGCCGTAGGGGCCCTGTGTTATATTTTCCAGATGAGGATTTGATATTATATAATAAATAGCTTGGGAAGCAGCCAGATTTGCTATAGCAAAATATGCACCAGAAAGCCTCAAAAGAGGCGTTAGGATTATGCCTACTATGCTTGCAGCTACACCGCCCAGTAAAATGGCTGGCACAACGCCTACATGCAAAAGTAATATTAAAAGAGATGCACTGTATGCACCTATGCCAAAAAAGCCCACATATCCAAAAGGCAAATATCCTGTAAAGCCATAGATAAGATTTAAGCCTTCGGCTAAAGCGATATAGAGCATTATATTAAAAAGTAAAAAATTATTGTTGTAAATTTTGGGTAGCAGAGCAAACAAAGCTGTCATGACTAAAATTAATATTATTCCAATAATCAGTCTTATGTTTTTTTTACGCATTTCTCACCTTTTTACCTAAAAGCCCACTGGGTTTTACTAGAAGAATTAAGATTAAAATAACATAAGGAACAAGATTGGTCCACGATGCTAAATATGTTTGCATAAACATCATAGCAAGTCCATATATAATACCCCCAAGGATTGTACCTATTGGGTTACCCAAAGATCCAATTACAACGATTGCAAAAGATGTTGTGGTAAGCGAGGCACCAATAGATGGGTCTATGCTTCCAATCATAAAAGGGGCAAGTACTCCAGCTATAGCTGCTAAGCTTAAACCTATACCCATTGCAAAAGCAGATATTTTAGAAACATCTATGCCTACACTTGAAGCTTCTTCTGGGCTTGACATTATTGCCCTTGTAGCATATCCAGTTCTTGTAAAGTATAAATAATAATAAACAAAACCTATCATAATCAGACTAATAGCAGCGCTAACAACCCAGGAGAATGGGATCGACTGTGAGAGTATACTTATGCTACCTTTACCTAATGTAGAAAACGGTATAGATTTTTGATTATTTCCAAAAGCAAATATAGCAAGTGCTTCTATAATCTGCGCAATCCCAAAAAAAAGTATAAAAGATAGCATTTCGGGATCTCTTGATTTTGAAAGCCTTGGTACAAATGCATAATAAACACCAAAACCAATTATCATAAAAATCAATACTTCTATTGGTATAGCTAAAAGTGGATTCATATTTAATTTACTATAAGCAAGCCAGGCGCCAAAAGCGCCCAGCATAATAAAATCTCCATGCGCTAGATTAACCATTCGCATGACGCCAAAGATTAAATTTAATCCTATACCTACAAGAGCAAAAAATATTCCATATAAAATTCCGCTAATTAAAGCGTAGAAAAACAATTCCATAGCGTTTTGCCTTTAAGGTGCTGGGTAAATTGGTTTTCCAGTAGCAATATTTTGTGGATATACAACATGTAATACTAAACCTGTTTTTGTTGGTTGGAATTGTCCCACAGGCAAAAATTCTCCAATTTGAGCACCTTCATTGTTGATTTTAAACAAGCCATTGAGTGTGAATAATTTTCCTGAAAAAGTATTTATTGCGTTTCTTAATGCCAATTGATTAAATTCTTTGCTTGTTGCAAGTGTTTTTTGTATTATCAAACCAGCATTATAGCCTGCTACAGTTAGAAAATCTACAGGTCTTTTTGTTGTTTGTGTGTAAATCTTTTCAAACTCGCTCATTGGCATACCATAATTTACTTTGTTGTAAACCAGCAAAGGCGGTGTTGGGTATGTATAAGTATACTCAAGTGCTTTTGTTCCAACATTTTTTTCTATCAAAGCAAGTTGTTGACCGGGGAAGATGGTAAATACCATATTGAATTTAGCTCCAGTTGCCTGTAAATTTTGCAAGAATGCTATATCATTTGTTGGATATCCAAATTCTATAAGTGCCTGAGGGTGTGTTGCTTCAATTGTTCTTATAAGTACAGTATAATTTGAAGTATCGGTTGGTACAGCATGATAATAAACAGGTTTGATCTTGGCGGCTTCTAATTTAGATTTGAGTGTTTCTGCTTGTGATTGATTAAAGTCGTTTGCTGAATAAATTACAGCGACTTTGTTTATCTTGTGAGAAATTAGAAAGTCAGCTAATACAGTTGGCCATACACCGCTTGTTGGCAGACTTGTAAGAACTAGGTATGGGTTATTAGGTGAAAAGAATTTTGCAGAAGTACCTGTTGGATCAAAAAGTAACATTTTGTGTTCTTGAGCAATAGGCACAGCAACAGATGTTAACACAGAACCAAAGTCTGCAACTAAAATATTTACCCTGTCCCTTGTAATTAACTGGTTGTATAGTGTAGCTGCAAGTGTTGTAGAGCTTTGATCGTCATATGCTACTAATTTTACCGGTATCTTCTTTTTAAAAGCAGCTACATATACACCGCCTTGTTTGTTAACCTGGTTTACCCAAAATTCTAGACCATGATACTGCGATGTAGAAGAGGTTGCAAATGGCCCCGAGCTTGCATAAAGCGTGCCAATAAGTATTTGTTTTGGTGCCGCAGCTTTAGCATAAAAAGGCATCAAAACAATACCCATCATTAATGCAAGCATAAAAAATATACTTTTTTTGAACCAGCCCATGGTTCACCTCCCAAGTCTAAACTTTAAATTAATTTATAAATTAATTTAAAAAATTTGTCAATAAGTTCTAATTAAAAATTATTGCGAGAATATAAAAATTATTTATTAATTATTGATTACAAAAATGTAATTTTTGTAAATAAATTATAAGTTGATAATATATTGACTTTTATTAAAAAATGTAATAATTATTTTAAAAATATTAAGGAGGATTTATGAAAACTTACAAGCGTTACCATCCACTTGTATGGATACTTACTATTATACCTATTTTAATTTTATCCTTTGGGATACCTTATTACAACCGAAACGATATTGTTTTTGGTCTCAATTTTATGTCATTTTTTCTCATAGTTATGGACATTATTACAATTATATTGACTTTTGTTGCCTATAAGATTGAGCAAAAAACCAGTCAAAGGAGAGGTAAATGAATATTTTAGAATTATCTATTATGCTTGTGTTTATTGTTATTGTGGGTATTGTTGGAATTTTAGCTGAGCTACCATATATCGGCTTGCAGATTTTTGGGATGAATTTTATGCTAAGTGTTACACATGTACCTTCAAACATTACCATAATAATCTCTTTGCTTTTAGTTATGGGTTTTACGGTTTTTAATGGACTTAGAGCTCCAGCATTAACTGCATTTATAAAAGACTTTTTTGTATGGGCTATGGTGTTGTTTTTAATTATTTACATTCCCATACATTATTTTGGCTCAATTGGACATATGTTTAGCTGGTTTAATGAGCATTATCCAAAAAAATCTGTACTTGCTCCTGGTCAGATTAGTGTATTTGGCACGCTTGCATTTGGATCTGCTGCAGCATTATTTTTATATCCGCATGCAATAACTGGCGTTTATTTGTCAAAAAGTGCAAATACTGTAAGAAAAAACGCTATTGTGCTTCCAATATACAATATAATGCTGCTATTTATAACATTGTTAGGTTTTGCGGCATTGTTTGTAGTTCCTGGTTTAAAAAATCCCAATATGGCATTTCCAATGCTTATTTCAAAAACATTTGGACCTATTACTACAGCATTAATTAATAGGGGCAATTATAATACTTGGCAGTATGATACCTGCTTCCATTATGTCAATTGCAAGTGCCAATCTTTTTACAAGAAATATCTATAAAAACTTAATTAATCCAAACATAAGTGATTCTACTGAAAGAATAAATAAGTAAAGTTTCTGTTGCAATAATAATACTACTTGCCCTGTATTTAAGCCTTGCAATGAGTCCTTCATTTATTATTACTTTGCAGCTAATAGCTGGATCGTGGGTAGTGTAGTTATTTCCACTCATTTTTTTGCCGCTTTTTACAAACAGGGTTTCAAAAATTCCAGCTGGTATTTCAACAATAGCGGGTATAGTGCTTACTACTTACATTTTATATTTGGGTCATTTTAAGTTGGCTGTTTATAAGGGAATATGGGTAGGTTTATACGGCATTGCTATTGAAATTGTTGTTTTGTTAGTTTTGACTTTTTTGTTTAAGCCTATGGCAAACATAAGCCTTGATGATTACCTGGATGATTAAAGCTATAAACCTATAAACCTAAAAAGGCTTCTTTTACTTGGGGATTTTCCAGCAAATCCCCACCGCTTCCAGATAGCACTACTTTGCCTTCTGAAAGCACATAGGCGTTGTCTGCTATTGACAAAGACAAGTGAACATTCTGCTCAACAAGAAGCATAGCAATGCCTTTTTCTTTCAGATTTTTGATAATACTAAACACTTCAATTGTCAGTTTTGGTGATAAGCCAAGACTTGGCTCGTCAAATATTAGTATTTTTGGGTCTGCCATTAAGCCCCTTGCAATGGCAACCATCTGCTGTTCGCCGCCAGATAGACTTTGGGCCTTTTGATTAATCCTTTCAGATAGCTTTGGAAACAAACTAAATACGAAATCTAGGTTTTGCTTGTATTTGTCTTTGGCCCGCTTCAGATAAGCACCCATTTGCAAATTTTCAAGAACACTCATTTCGCCAAAAAGCAATCTGCCTTCTGGAACCATTATAACGCCCATTTGAGCTCTGATATGGGCTGGTAGTTTTGTTATGTCTTTGCCGTCAAATATGATAGAGCCACTCATTGTAGGTATAATACCTGTAATTGCTCTAAGCAGTGTGGTTTTGCCTGCTCCGTTTGAGCCAATAATTGCGCACAGTCCACTGCAAGTTTTAATACTGACATCCCATAGTATTTGTATTTCACCATATCCTGCATTTAAATTCTTAACTTCCAATACACAACTCATTTAGCACCTACCAGTTGCATTGCAAGTTTTGGGTCTCCCAAGTAAGCTTCAATAACTCTTTGGTTATTTGAGATTTCTTGAGGGCTTCCTTGTGCGATTTTTTCTCCGGAATCAAGCACCATTATATAATCGCTAGCTTTCATTATGGCATGCATGAGATGCTCAATCATAATAATTGTTATGCCATTTTGTTTTATTTTTAATATTACATTTAGCATGCTGTCAACTTCTTTTGGGTTTAAGCCAGCTAAAACTTCATCCAAAAGGAGAATTTCTGGCTCATTTGCAAGAGCTCTTGCCAGCTCAAGTCTTTTTTTAAACGCTACATTAAGCTGGCCTGCCTGTGTAAACATTTTAGTAGACAAACCCACAAAATTAATAACATCCAAAGCTACTTTTTGAGCTTGTTTTAAATTGTAATTTTTTTTCCCAAAGCAAGCTCCTACCATGACATTTTCTATGACTGTAAGTTCAGATAGAGGTTTTACAATCTGGTGTGTTCTTGCTATGCCAAGACGAGCTCGCTTATATGTAGGAAAGTTTGTTATATCTTTATCTTTAAAAAATAATTTTCCCTCTTGAGGTTTGTAAACACCACTTATTATGTTAAAAAGTGTAGTTTTACCAGCACCATTGGGACCGATAATGCCAAATATCGTTTTTTCTTCAATTTCAAAAGACACATTATTTACAGCTACAAGACCGCCGAAGGATAATTTTAAATTTGTTCCTTTTAAAATCATTCAAGTACCTTCCGCAAATTTTTAAAATATTTAGTTAAAAAGCCCACTATACCGCTTGGAGCAAACTGTACAATAATAAGTAATATTAAACCAGAGACTGCAAGATGTAGGTCTTTAACATAAGGCATAACAAGCAGTATGCTTTTAATTTTTTCATAAAATAGCGCACCAAGTGCACTTCCAGCAACGCTGCCGTAGCCACCAAGCATTACCATTACAATCATTTCAATTGATTTTACAAGGTTAAACGCCCCAGATGGCTCAATATTTCCTGCTTTGAAGGCAAAGATGCCGCCAGCTATAGCAGGGAAAAACGCCGAAGTTGCGTATGCTAAGGATTTGTAAAGCTTTGTTTTTATACCAAGAACTGCGCTTGCATCTTGATCTTCTCGTATAGAAAACAAGCCGAGTCCAAATTTGGATTTTTTTATATAGTATGCAGCGATTACACTTAAAATTGTCAGAGTACCCATAAGGTAATAAGATAGCCAGATAGCTTTTAAAGCCCCACCATAGTTATCATATATGCTAAAATCAAAATACAATCCCATTGCGCCGCCTAAAATCGATATGTTATTAATGAGACTTTTTACTGCTTCATTAACACCAATTGTAGCAATGGCAAAAATTGCGCCCCTTAGGCTTAAAACCGCCTGGCCCAAAACAAACGCTATTGCAGCAGAAACAAGTCCACCTAAAACAATTGAAACTATAAGGCTTACTTTATATGCATACATCAAGTAAAATGCAAAATATGCGCCAATACCATAGTATACAATGTGTCCAAAGCTTACATATCCAGTAAATCCCAGAATAATATTTAAACTAATAGAGAGCGTAATACTTAACAAAATCAAAAATACTGTTTCTCTAAGCATTACATTATTGGTTACAATTGGGTAAATTACAAGCGCTATAAGTGCAGGTAAAAGCCAAAAGAGAGTATAGCCTTTTTGCATTAGCGCCTCCCCAATATACCATTTGGTTTAATAAGCAAAATTATAACAAGGATACTAAATTCTATAAAAGGCATGTAATCTACAGGCATTTTAAGCGATAAGAGATTTTCTAGCAGTCCCAAGATTAAACCTCCCAAAATTGCACCAGCAGGACTTCCAAGACCACCAAGTACGCAAATAACAAAACTTTTGAGTTCATAAACACCGCCAGATAGTATGGTAAACGGAAACAATGATGCAATAAGGGCACCAGATACACTAGCAAAAGCAACGCCAATGCCAAAAGAAATAGACAATACCAATGTTGTATTTATACCGTATAGTTTGGCTGCAGTTGGGTTTTGCGATACTGCTCTTATGGCTTTACCTAACGATGTTTTAAATAAGAATAAATATAATGTTACAGCAAGAAATAATGAAATTAAACCTACAATTATGCGCGAATACGATATGCTGGAATAGCCAAGAGTAATTGAACCTAGATGAGTGTCAATTGCCCTTGGGTTTGTTGTAAAAAAAAATGTTCCAAGTCCAATTAATATAAGACTCAAAGAATAAGTAGAAAGCAATGTTGTAAGCTCAGGGGCATTTAGCACCCTGTATAAGCTTACAAAAAAAGCTACGATACCTACAATTAATCCTGCTACAAAAATGGGTATCAAAGACGTATAAACTGAAACCCCAAGTAGCTTTACTGACATATATGCTGCAAACATGCCAAAAGCTATAAAAGCTCCATGAGATAAATTTATTACTTTCATTACACCCCATATAAGGTTTAAGCCTAATGCAGCAATAGCATAGGCTAAACCTATAAGAATACCACTAATTACAGCATTTACATAAGCTAACATAACAACTTACTTTTTAAACTTAATGTTGTATGGAAATACAAGCTTTGTATTAGCAGCAGCAAGTGGCCACACAACTTCTTTTGATATTTGACCATTTTGTTTTACCCATTGTAAATAGACCATCTCATGGCCAATCTGCAGACCATGGTATTTGCCTTGAGCAAATTTTATCTGTCCGTAAAATGTCATAATGTTCATTCTATCAAGTGCTTGCTTTATTTTGTTGGAGTCCAGCGTGCCTGTTTCTTCAATGGCTTTTTGTAACACTAAAGCTGAGGCAAAACCGCCTGCTGCGTGGTATCCTGGTTCTTGTTTGTAAGTATTTCTATAAGCATCTGCAAACCACTTTACGCTTGGACCATAATAAGCCAATTTTAATTTTTTGGCATTTTCTGGTGAGTATGTAGCTTCTGGTTCCCACTGAGAAGGAGCTGTTACATACAAAGCAGCTTCACCAATTTCTTTGAACTTTGGAACTGCTGGTGCGACTATTAGCGATATTAACTTAAGAGGCATTTTTTGCTCGTAAACCTGTTTTGCAAGTGTTTCACCGTCAGCAAAATGACCACCACCAATTAATGCATCTGGTTTAAGCGAAGCCATTTTGTTTAGAAATGCACTAAAATCTGTTGTATTTGGAGTATAGGCTTCAAACATAACTACATTAAAGCCATGTTTTTGAGCATAATCTTTTGCTGCATCACATACAGCTTTTGCAAATTCACTTTGTTCATAAATTATAGCGACTTTTTTAGCTTTAGGATCGTATTTTTTAAGCATATCCAAAGCTCCAGTTAAATACCTGGAAGCCGGTGTATACATTTGATAAACCACTGAAAAGCCTTTTGCAAAAATATCATCTGCAGCAGCACCTGTGCTTATCATGATTTTACCGTATTGTTGAGCAATAATTGCTGCCGTTGCCGTGAGATCTGAACTATATGGGCTTATCAAGAAATCAACATGATCATTATTAATTAATCTCACATACAATTGCTGAACGCGTTCTTTATTACTTTCATCGTCATAATACTTAAGAGCAACAGGTAGCTTTTTGCCCATGGATTTTACATAAATACCACCATTTTTGTTTACATCGTTAACCCATAGCTGAATACCTTGTAATTGAGCCTTTGATTCTGCATTAAGTTTGCCCGTTAGAGAAGTTGTAAAACCAATTAAAATTTGGTCTTTTGCAAAAGACTGTGTAGAAAAAATACCAAAAAGAGCAACAATTAAAAATACAAGCAGTCGTTTCATAGCGCTACCTCCTTAATTTTTAACTCAATTCTATATTTTAACTACTAATTACATTTTGTCAATATAATTAAATTATTTTTTAATGATAATTTAAAAAAAATTTTTTCAATATTTTCATAAATCGCAAAGCATCTTGATTTTTCGTAATTTTAGTTTATACTCAAAAATAGCTTAAAAGCTTTGAAAGTTATGTTGAAAAGATTACTAAGGTTGACTTTTAAAAAAATAAACTTTGACATTAAAATGGAGATTGCATGATAGGTAGTTTTTTGAAAAAAGTTTTTGGTACACAGAATGAACGGGTTTTAAAGAGCATTGAGCCTCTTGTTTTGAAAATCAATGAAAAAGAATCTACATACAAAGTTATGAGCAATGAACAATTGCAAGCTGCATATAAAAAGCTTCAAATTGATTACGAAAGCGGTAAATCCTTAGACGATTTGCTTATTGATTCTTTTGCAATAACAAGAGAAGTTGCTAACAGAACGCTTTCAATGAGGCATTTTAATGTGCAATTAATAGGTGGTATTGTGCTCCATCAAGGTAAAATTGCTGAGATGAAAACAGGGGAGGGCAAAACACTTGTTTCTACATTACCTATTGTACTAAATGCGTTAACCAAAAAAAATATTCATTTAATAACCGTAAATGATTATCTTGCAAAAAGAGATGCCTTATGGATGGGTCCTATATATAAATTTTTAGGTTTGAATGTTGGTGTTATACAACAGGAAAATAAATCGTACCTAGTTGAATTTGAAGATGAAAAGACTTTTAAAACAAAGCTTGTACCCTGTGAGAGAAAAGATGCCTATTTGGCAGATGTAACATATGGTGTAAATAGTGAGTTTGGCTTTGACTATTTGAGAGATAATATGGCATATTCTAAAGATGAGTGGGTACAGCGTGGTTTTTATTATGCTATAATAGATGAAGTTGATTCAATTTTGATAGATGAAGCAAGAACGCCACTTATAATATCAGGTCCAAGTGGTACTCCTACTAAAGTTTACTACGAAGTAGACAAAGCAGTAAGTCAGCTCACCAAAGATGATTATGAGGTAGATGAAAAACTTAAAACAGCTGTTTTGACAGATAAAGGCGTAGAAAAAATACAGAAACTTCTACATTTGGATAATTTATACGATAGCAAAAATATAGAAATAATACATATAGTTAACCAATCACTTAAAGCTCACACTTTATTTTTAAAGGATAGAGACTATATAGTAAAAGACGCTAAAGTAATAATAATTGATGAATTTACAGGCAGAATGATGCCAGATAGACGCTATTCTGACGGCCTTCATCAGTGCATTGAAGCAAAAGAAAAAGTTAAAATTCAAGAAGAATCTCAAACGCTAGCTACAATTACGTTTCAAAACTATTATAGAATGTATGAAAAGTTGTGTGGAATGACGGGTACGGCAGATACAGAAAGTAGAGAATTTAAGGAAATATATAACCTTGATGTGGTGGTTATTCCTACAAATAAACCTATGATAAGAATAGACAGACAGGATTTAATATTTAAAACACATAAAGAAAAAATTAATGCGATCATAAATGAAATAAAAGCAAGATACGAAAAAGGTCAACCTGTACTGGTTGGTACAACAAGTGTTGAAAAATCAGAAGAATTACACAAAATCCTTATTAAAATGCGTATCCCACATATGGTGTTAAACGCCAAACACCATGAAAAAGAAGCAGAAATTATCGCTCAAGCAGGCAAAAAAAAGGCAGTAACAATTGCTACAAACATGGCTGGACGAGGTGTTGATATAAAAATAGATGAAGAAGTAGCTAAACTTGGCGGTTTGTTTATACTTGGTACAGAACGCCACGAGTCAAGAAGGGTAGACAATCAGCTAAGAGGTAGAGCTGGCAGACAAGGCGATCCTGGAGAATCAAGGTTTTTTCTTTCACTGGAAGATGATTTATTAAGGATATTTGGATCAGAGAGAATTCAAGTTATAATGGATAAGCTAGGCATAGCTGAAGGTGAGGCTATAGAAAATAAATTCGTTACAAGAGCAGTTGAAAATGCTCAAAAGAAAGTTGAAGAATATAACTTTGATATAAGAAAACACCTGCTTGATTACGATAATGTGGCAAATACTCAAAGAAGTGTAATTTATAGACAAAGGAAAGAAATACTCGAAAGTGAAAGCGTTAAAGATACAATTTTAGATTTTATAGATGATGTAATAAGCTCCATTGTGGATAGTTATTTAGAAAACATTATCGATTTAAAAGCACTTAAGTTAAAATTTAAACAAATTTTTAATTTAGAAATTGATATCGATGAAAATGAAAAAGATAGAGAAAAGATATTTGATCAATTAAAAAACTTAGTCCTTGCAGTATATAAAGAAAAAGAAGACATACTACAAGACCAGATGAGAGATCTAGAAAGAAACATATTGCTACAAGTTTTAGATTCAGCTTGGAGAGAGCACTTAAAGAATATGGATGCATTAAGAGAATCAATTGGGCTTAGAGGTTATGGTCAAAGGGATCCATTAGTGGAATATAAAAAAGCTTCTTTTGAGATGTTTGAAGATATGATAAATAATCTCAAAGAAGAATGTTTATCAACCCTTTTCCATTTAAAAATTGTATTTGATAATTAAAACTCCTTTTTCAAAGGATTTGTTGATTATGGGTGAAAATAAGATAGACAGAATTATTTTTGTTCAAAAAAATAATACATATAAACAAACTCCTTTACAAAAAATGTTTTCTATGGTATTTAACAAAAAGGATTTGTCTTTTTTTGATTATGATTTACTTAATTGGGAAAAGTTAAGTGACGAACAAAGGATGGTGTATGACTATTTAAGGCTACTCAATGGAATTATCACTTATAAAGAATTGGGCGAAAAGTTTGGTTTTCATCAAAGGAAAATTGCCTATTTAATGAAAAAAAATCCTTTTGTATACGTTGTACCATGTCATAGAGTTGTTGCAAAAAATTCAATTGGTGGATATCAGTATTCTGTTGAATTTAAAAAAGAGTTATTGGATTTTGAAAAAAACACTAAAAGGAGTTTGCAGGATGGATTTATTTGATAAATGCAAAAATTTTGTGGTTTACAAAGAAATAGAACAAGCAGGACTTTACCCTTATTTTCAGCCAATTTCAAGCGAGCAGGGTACAGAAGTAATAATAAATGGCAAAAAAATACTAATGCTTGGTTCTAATAGTTATTTAGGTTTAACTGTTCATCCTAAAGTAAAACAAGCAGCAATTAATGCAATAAAAAAATATGGGACTGGGTGTGCTGGATCTCGTTTTTTAAATGGAACATTAGATATTCATATAGAGCTTGAAGAAAAACTTGCAAAATTTACAAAAAAAGAAAAAGCGGTTCTTTTTTCTACAGGTTTTCAAGCAAATTTAGGAGCAATAGCTGGTCTTGTAGGCAAAGATGATTATGTTATCATTGATAAATCAGACCATGCAAGCATAGTTGATGGCACAAAGCTATCATTTGGTGAAGTAAAGCGCTTTTTACACAACGATATGCAATCTTTAGAGAAAGTGCTTCAATCTATTGATATAGATGCGGGTAAGCTTATTGTAGTAGATGGTATTTATAGTATGGACGGAGATATTGCTAATTTACCAGAAATTATAAAGCTTAAGAAAAAATACAATGCACGCGTAATGGTAGATGATGCACATGCTTTTGGTGTAATTGGTGAAAATGGTTCTGGGACTGCAAGCCATTTTAATTTAATAGAAGATACTGATATTATAATGGGCACATTTAGCAAGTCATTTGCTTCACTTGGTGGTTTTATTGCTGCAGATGCATATGTTATAGATTATTTAAAGCATTTTGCGCGAAGTTTGATATTTTCTGCAAGTATAACGCCAGCATCATGTGCTGCTGTACTTGCAAGCCTTGAGATAATGCAAAGTGAGCCTCAGTTGATAGAAAAATTGTGGGCAAATACAAATCGCATGAGGAACGGTTTAAAAAGCGCTGGTTTTGATACGCTTCAAAGCTGCACGCCAATTATTCCTGTACTTGTAGGGGAAGATTTAAAGGTATTGCAGTATAGAAAAATGCTTTTTGAAGAGGGCATATTTGTTAATCCAGTAGTCTCGCCTGCTGTACCAAAAAACAAAGCTCTCATAAGATTAAGTTTGATGGCTACACATACATTTGATCAGATAGATTTTGCTATTGAAAAAATTACAAAAGTAGGCAAAAAATTAGGCGTTATATGATTGTTGAGGTAACTGGCAACAATTTATTAAAAGAATTTATCGATTTTCCCTTTTTATTATACCAAAAAGACAAATTTTGGGTGCCGCCGTTGCGTTTTGAAGAAAAAAAATTATTTGACCAGAAAAATCCATTTTACAAAAATGCCAAGATAAAACTATTTCTTTACAAAAAAGAAAATAAAATACTTGGAAGAATAGCCGCTATTGTTAACAAATGGCACAATGATTACCATAAAGATAAAGTTGGGTTTTTTGGGTTTTTTGAATGCATTGATGATTATGAAGTTGCAAAAGCCTTATTTGATGCTGCAAGCGATTATTTGAGACAAAATGGTTTAAAATCCATAAGGGGACCCGCAAACCCTTCACTTAACCATACCTGCGCAGTATTATATGAAGGTTATTTTCAAGAACCAGTTTATATGATGCCTTATAACCCTAAGTACTATATTGAATTAATCGAAAATTATGGCTTCAAAAAGGCAAAAGATCTATATGCTTTTTATTTATCTGTGGCAAACAAGCCTAACCAAAAGTATATAGAATTAAGCAAAAAGATTGCAAAAAAATACAATATTACTTTAAGAAATCTTTCAAAAAAACATTTTAAACGAGATTTAGAAATTTTATGGGGCATATACTCTAAAGCCTGGGCTGATAACTGGGGATTTGTACCTCCAACCAAAGAAGAATTTTTTTATTTATCAAATGATATGAAAAATCTAGTAAGCTCAGAACTTGTTATAATTGCAGAAAAAGACGGAATTCCTTGTGCTTACTCTGCAATTATACCTGATTTTAATTATATTTTAAAAAAAGCAAAAGGTTCTATAACACCTTTGAATTTGGTTTCAATTATGTCAGCATTACCTAAAATTGATAATTACAGACTTATTACACTTGGAATCTTACCAGAATATAGAAAGTTGGGTATTGATTTGCTTTTATATCTTAAAAGTTTTGAGGTTGTTGAAAAAAGAAACGGAAAAGGCGGTGAGCTTTCGTGGACATTAGAAGACAACGATAAAATTAATAAAGCTATTTTATCAATGAATGCAGAACATTATAAAACTTATCGTATTTATGAAAAAATCCTATAGCTTATTTATTTGGTTCTATCAAATGATATTTTAATAATCCCTCATAAATTTTTTTTGAAACAGCTGCTGCATAGTGACTATCATAGCCATGCTCCAAAAACACTACCATGATTATCTGAGGGTGATGTTTTGGTGCAAATGAAGCAAACCATGCTTGAGGTAAATATTTTCTGATTTTGTTTAAATCCCAGTTACTATTTACAAGTAACGTATTTAGCTGTTGACTTGTCACAACCTGAGCTGTGCCTGTTTTGCCACATATAGTTAAGTTTGGGATGTAAGCATTGTGGGCTGTGCCAACCGGGCTTGATACGGTTAACTCAAGCGCATCTTTGATGATTTCAAAATCTTTTTTGGCATTTTTAATATCATATAGAATTTCATGGGGCTGGATATAACTTAATCTAGGCTTATAGGCAATTCCATCGTTTGCTATTACAGAAAATGCAACAGTAAGTTGCAGTGGCGTAACAAGTGTATAGGCTTGTCCAATAGCACTTGTAATTGTATCTCCTAAATACCATGGTGTATGATACATTTCATATTTATATTTTGGAGAAGCAATAATTCCTTTTGATTCATACCCAAATAAACCTACACTTTTACCAAACCCAAATTTCTGCAAATATTCATCAATAGTTTTTATACCCAATTTCATACCTATCTGATACATAAAAACATCTGATGATCCAGCTAAAGCTGTATATAGATTAATTTTGCCAAAACCACCCGGTTTCCAATCTTTAAAAGTATATTTGCCAATTTTAATTTCGTAAGGGCAGTATAAATAGGTATCAGGCGTTATAATGCCTTTTTGAAGTGCAGCAAAAATTAAAAAAGGTTTGATTGTTGAGCCTGGAGGGTATGCGCCCTGAACAGCTCTATTAAAAAGGGAAATTTTATCGCCTTCTTGTAATTGTTTCCATTCAGCTTCACTTATGCCTTCAACAAAATCATTGGGATTAAAAGATGGTTTGCTTACCAGGGCTAACACATCACCGTTGCTTTTTAGAATAACAACAGCCCCTTTATAATTACCAAGTGCATCATAGGCTATCTGTTGAGCTTTATAGTTTATGGTTAATCGTATGTTTTCTCCTTTTATTGGATTTTGCTGGCCTAAAACCTTTACCGTTGTGCCAGAAACATTACGTTCTACTTCTTTATAGCCCCATGTACCTTGAAGCTGCTTATTAAATATTTTTTCAACGCCCATTTGTCCAACATATGAGCCTGGAATTGCACCTTTTTCAATGTCTTGCTGATTGGCTTCTTGAATATATCCTACAACACTTGCGTAAATATATGGGTTTCCAAGGTAAACTCTTTTTGGTTCTATTTCAACATCAACATTTTTTAATGTATTTTTATGCGATAATATCTCAAAAACTTGGTCATGACTTATATTATTTGCTAGTATTTGAGTTGAAAAGTAGCCGATAGAATTAATTTTTTTTTCAATTTTATTTTTAGGTTCATTAAGGATTTTGGATAATAGATCTATTTCTTTTTGGTCGGTTTTAATATTTCTTGTAAAATACAATGTAAATGACGGTTCATTTGATGCAATAATATAATTATCAGAAGTTAAAATTTCACCACGTGCCGGTCTTATCCCAATAAGGCGCAAGCAGTTATTTTTTGCCATTTCATTATATTGGTTATAGTTTATAACTTGCAGATAAAATAACCTGCCTATAATTATAATTGTTGCTATAAGTAAAATAAATTTAATGTAATTTTTTGCTGTGGTAAAATTTTTTGATACAGGAATATCAATCTTTCTTGGCATAGTTAATTTGCAGAAGTCTTTTAGTAATATGATAAAAAACTAATAGCAAAAAAAGATTTAATAATGAAGTAAAAACGGGTATTTTAAATACCAAATTATCGTATATAGCAATAAATAATAAAAAAATATAAACAAATTTAGAACCAAACATATTTTTTAAAAAATCATTTAAAAAAACTATAAAAGAAAAGATAATTGCATTATAAAAAATTGTATTATGCTGTAAACTATCCAATAAAAAACCTCCAAAAAAAGCTACAAGGTAGAGCTTGTTATTACTTTTAGAGCTGGATTGTGTATTATTGGATAAAGCAAGTATGATAATTATTAAAAAAGAAAAAAAGTTATAAGGTATAAAAAACATATAGCTGCTAAATATTGAAAATGCACATGCTATAATAAAAATAACTGTTAAAATCAAAAATTTCATCTATTTAACCACAAAAACAAAACTATCATTTAAAAATGTTTTGTCAACTTTAACTATAGCGACTTTGTAAAAGCCTCTAACTTCGTAAATCTTTTCAACTGTACCGATATTTATATTTGGTGGTATATTACCTATCAAACCAGACGTTATTACTAAATCATTTTTTTGTATATGACTTTGTGTATTTAAAAATTCTATTTTAGGTTGATTTAGTGAACCTTTGAAAATACCTCTGTAATATTTACCCTCGTGTACTATAAAACAATCTGCTACAAAATTACTATTGAATATTGTTTTTACTGCATAAAGATTGCCTAATTTTGATTCCACTGTTCCAACTAAATTGAGTTTTTGAGATACAACTGTTTTATGAAGGATGTCTTTTTCAGGTGCATTTGATTTTATGTAAATATAATTAATATCAGAGAAATCTTTAAATATAAATGGACATTTTATTAAATTTGGTGCAATGGAAGTATCAATATTGCGAAGTTTTGCTTGCAAAATCTTATTTTCTAAATTTAATTTATTAATTTCATTTTTTAAATGTCTATTTTCTTTTTGAGCATTTTGCAAGATTATGTAGTTTTTTGCAATATTTGAAATTGAATCCAAAGCATAAAAGCTTTGAGTTTCAACTGGATTTGCAATATACAATAAACTCTTTGCAATAAAAAAACTAAAATCTGTATAGTAATTTATGAGTGAAAGAATAAAAGCAAGTAACGCATATATAATGAGTTTTTTCATTCAATTGTAACTTCACTTAGAAAATCAAGATTTTCAAGTACTTTTCCAGCTCCTAAGACAACAGCAAGTAGTGGTTGTTCAAAAACCTTTACAGATAAACCAGTTTCTTTTGAAATCAGTGTATCCAAACCTTTTATTTGAGATCCACCACCAGTTAGTGTAATACCATTGTCTACAATATCACTTGCAAGTTCGGGTGGAGTTTGCTCAAGCGCATCTTTTACAGCATTAACAATTAACTGTATAGGCTCTTTTATTGCATCTCTAATTTCTTCTACCGTAATTTCTATTGAGGTTGGTATGCCTGTTATTAAATCAATGCCTTTAATTGATATTTTTTGGCTGTCATTTTCTTGAGGATAAGCGCTTCCGTAGTTTATTTTAATGTTTTCTGCGCTTGATTCGCCAATTAGTAGTGAATATTTTTTCTTTATGTAGCTAGCTATAGCTGCATCTAATTTATCGCCGCCACATTTAATAGAAACACTATTGACAATACCTCCAAGTGAAATGACGGCAACTTCTGTAGTACCACCACCAATATCTACTATCATTGAGCCTATTGCTTCTTGGACTGGTAGGCCAGCACCAATTGCTGCACTCATGGGTTCCTCTATTAAATATACTTCTCTTGCTCCTGCATCGTTTGCTGCATCCTTTACTGCCTTTTTTTCAACTTGAGTAATTCCATGAGGTACAGCTATTATAATTCTTGGTTTAAATATTGTTCTTGAGTTCTTTGATTTTTTGATAAAATACCTTATCATTCGCTCTGCTATTTCAAAATCTGCAATAACTCCATCTTTCATAGGTCTTATTGCTGTAATATTACCTGGTGTTCTACCAACCATTTCTTTAGCTTCTTTACCTACTGCCAATACTTTTTCAACACCATTTGATTCTTTTTTTACTGCAACAACACTTGGTTCGTTTAGTATAATACCTTTGCCATTTGCATAAACAACTGTGTTTGCTGTTCCAAGATCAATTGCTATGTCATTTGAAAAGTAATTAATAAGTTTACCTAACAAGCTAGTCATTTTATTATTCTCCTCTTCTAAAATCTTTTTTTAATCCTCTTTCAACTTTGATAATACTTGGTTCTTTTGATAGTGCATTTATGCATTCATTTATTTCTTTGATACTAGATACTTCTATTTCGAGTAAAAATATATCTTTTTCTGATTTTTTTTTCATTTTAAAGTCTGTTATATTTATATTTAAATTTGCTATTGCAGAAGAAATTTTTGATATTAAACCAAGTGTATCTTTTGCGTGTACAGTGAGAATGGTTTTAATTTTCTTTTTAGATTCTTGCCATTGAGCCTTAATTAGGCGTTCTGAATTATAACCAATTTTTGCAATATTTTCACAATCAAGTCTATGTATCATAATAATACCTTTTTTTGAAATATACCCAATAATTTCATCTCCTACAACAGGACTGCAACATTTTGCTAATTTTATATCAAAGTTGTTTGTGCCGTCAATAGTAATCATAAATTCAGATTTTGCCTGAGCGTCGATTTCTTTTTTCTTTGTATCTTTTTGAGGTTCTAAAGAGCTTAGCAGGTTTTGGGGATTTATTTTTTTTAGTCCTATATTTTCAAATAAGTCATCTTCTTTTGCAAATCCTAAACTTGAAAGCATATCTTTAAAGGTTTTAGACTTAAGATAAGAGGTAAGAGTTATATTGTGCCTTAGCAATTCTTTTGATAATAGATTTTTGCCTATTGCAACCATTTCTTGTTTTTCTAATTCTCTTACGCTTTGTTTTATTTTGTTTCTTGCCTTTGATGTCTTTACAAAAGAAAGCCAATCTCTTGAGGGCTTATGAGATGGGCTTGTTAGGATTTCTACAATATCACCACTTTGCAATTCATGTCTTAGAGGCACTATTTTATTATTGACTTTAGCACCTGTGCACATATCTCCAATTTGTGTATGAATTTCATATGCAAAGTCAACACAGGTTGAACCTCTAGGCAGAACTTTTAAATCGCCAGCAGGTGTAAAGACATATATTTCACCACTTTCCAAATCATTTTTCATGTTTCTTAGAAATTCCTGTGAACTTTCACTTTGTGTATTTTCAAGGAGTTTTCTTAGCCACACAAACATTTTATCATTTAGGTTAAATTTTTTGCCTTCTTTGTAACGCCAATGAGCAGCCAAACCTTCTTCGTTTATTTCATGCATTTTTTTTGTTCTAATTTGGATCTCAAGTATAACATCACCCGGACCAAATACAGTTGTATGCAACGATTGATACATATTTTGCTTGGGAAGAGCAATGTAGTCTTTAAAACGATTTGGTAGGGGTTTGTAAAGCTTGTGCACCACACCTAATGCATTGTAACAATCCCTTTCTGTGTCTGTTATGATTCTAAAAGCTACAAAATCATAAATACTATCAAGATCAATATTTTTTCTTTGCATTTTGGTATATATACTGTATATGTGTTTTACTCGTCCGTTAACTTCGCATTTAATATTGTTTTGCAATAAATCTTCCTTTAAAGAATTTTCTATAAACCTTATATATTCTTCTTTTTTTTCCAAAATATTTTCCAGGTAAGATTTTATTTTATTATAAGTTTTATAATCTATAATTTCAAAGCTTCTGTCTTCAAGTTCGCTTTTGAGCCAGTATATTCCAAGTCTATGGGCCATAGGTGCATAGATATCAAGTGTTTCACGGGCTATTCTTTGTCTTTTTTCTTCATTTAAATAAACAATGGTACGCATATTGTGTAATCTGTCTGCCAGTTTTATAAGAATAACCCTTAGATCATTTGCAACTGAAATCAAAAGCTTTCTAAAGTTATCTGCTTGTTTTTGTTCTACGCTTTTGTATTGCAAAGATTCAATTTTGGTTAATGCTTTAACTAGCATCAATATATCAGATCCAAAAGCATTTTCTATTTCTTCTTCTTTTGTTTGCGTATCTTCTAAAACATCATGCAAAAGTGCAGCTGCTATTGTATTTTCATCTAATATCAATCTAGTTACGATTTTTGCTGTATTTATTGGATGGATAATGTAACTTTCATTTGAAGCACGCTTTTGAGTTTTATGCTTTTCATAAGCAAACAAAAAAGCTTTATCTATAAGTTCAAAATTTAAATTACTCTTTTGTTGCTTTAGACATGCATCCTTTATAGTTTCTATTAAATCTTTATATGCAATCTCAATGTCTGGTTCTATTTTATACTCCAATATCCTTGAGCTATTTCTTTTAATGCTATAACAGTATTTTTGTGTGTATTTGGTTTAATATTTATAAGAGGTTTATCTCCTCTGTAAAGCGCGTGGGTTCTAATTGCTGCTGCTTTTACTAAAGCGTATTTGCTTTCAATGTGTTCTAGTGCCTTATATACAAGCTCAACAGTTGTTTCCATTAATCCTCCTCATATTGCTTAATGTTAGATTTTAGCTCATTTATTAAACTTTTTATATTTTCTTTACATTTTACTTCTTCGCAATATACAATTGTTTGAATTTGTTTAACGGTTTTTTCTACTGAGTAATTCACAATAGCATACTCGAAATTCCATACCTCATCCAATTCTTTTATAGCATTTTTTAAACGTATATCAAAGTTATTTCTTTGGGTTTTATTTATTCTTTTCATCCATTCTTCAAAAGAAGGTGGAAGTAAAAAAATTGTTACAACAGAAGGCATAATTTTTTTTATTTTAGCAGCACCTTGGACATCTATGGTGAGTATTTTGTGTTTAGAATTTGACTTTAAAGATTCTTTTGATATACCATAAAAATTATCATGCACCAATGAAAACTCTGCAAAAAAACCCTGCTTAATTAATTCATTAAATTTTTCTTTTTCTATGAAATAATAATCAACCCCTTCTGTTTCAATTGGACGCTTTGGTCTTGAAGTATAAGTTACAATACGCTCAAAATTTGATTTTTCAAGTACTTTTGCAACTGTTGTTTTGCCCACGCCACTTGGGCTTGAAATAATAATAATCATAGTCTAAGTCTCATTTATGCGCTCAGCTAATGTTTGAGGCGCAATTGCAGACATTATAATATGTCCTGAATCTGTTATCAATATAGCGCGTGTTTTTTTTCCTTTTGTAGCATCAATTATTTTGCCAGTATTTTTAAATTCATCTTTTAATTTTTTGATTGGTGTTGAATCTGGGTTTAATATGGCTATAACCCTTTCTTTGTTTACAATATTGCCAAAGCCGATGTTAACACAAACCTTCATATTTACTCCTTATACTGGCTCTAAATCTATTTTTCCTTCATAAATATCAACTTTTATAGGTTTGACTTTTATAGAATCACCTAGTCTAAAAATTTTTTTTGTTTTTCTTCCAATTATCATTTGTTTTTGGTCAAAAAATGTATAAAAGTCATCTTTCAAAGCACTGTATGATAAAAATCCTTCTACAAACATTTCTTTTAGTTCAATAAACATACCACTTCCTATCATATAAACAATTGTACCATTAAAAATTTTACCAATATATTTTTCAATAAGTCTTGCTTGCTTTATATCTTTTGCAAAGTATTCGGCAGCTTCTGTAATAAGTTCTCTTTTTTGCACTTGTTTAACTATACTTTCAAGCCTTTTGTGGGAATAATTTTTTTTATTAAGTAATGTAGCTTGAAGTATTTTATGTACTATCAAATCAGGAAAGCGTCTAATGGGCGATGTAAAGTGCGTATAATTTTCAAAACCAAGTGCAAAATGTGGGATTTCCTCTAGTGAGTATTCTGCTCTTTCCATACTTTTTAAAATTATTTTTGATATAATGCTTCTTTTTGTTTCCTCTATTGACCAGATAAATTTTTGCATTTTTTTTGCATTTGGTTTTTTAGGGAATGCATAACCCATTTCTTTGAGTTGATTGCTTAAATCCATAAGTTTAGTTATTTGGGGTTTTTCATGTATTCTACGCAAAAAAATTGTTTTATTGTTTAGGTAGTCGGCAACAGTTTTATTTGCAGCCAACATAAATTCTTCTATTATTGAATAAGAAAACAATCTTGGTTTTTGTATGACATTTACTATTTCGTTGTTATTTATTATAAAAGTGGCTTCTTTAATGTCCAAATCAAGACTTCCTTTTAAGAATCTTCTTGCACGTAAAATTTTAGCTAAAATTTTCATTTTTTGCAAATAAGACTTTAAGTTTTCTTCACAATCCACCAAATCGTTCAAACAATTTTCTACAAAATCATATGTAAGGCGATTTTTATTTCTTATAATGCTTTTTGTAAACTTAAATGACTTTCGATTACCTTTTTTGTCAAAATCTATAATAACTGTAAATGCAAGTCTGTCTTTATCTGGAACAAGTGAGCAAATATCGTCAGAAAGTTTTCTTGGTAACATCGGTATGTTGCTTTGAGGAAAATATACACTAAAGCCTCGCTCAAAGGCACTTTTTTCGATTGCGCTGTTGTCTTTAACATAATAGCTTACATCAGCAATATGCACATATAACCTATAGCCATTTTTTAAAAACTCTATATCAATTGCATCATCAAAATCTTTAGCATCAGCACCGTCAATAGTTATGGTTCTTAAGTTTCGAAAATCACTTCTTCCAATAAAATCTTTCTCGTTTGGTTCATTTATAGATTGAAGTTCTTTTTCAACTTCCGGGCTAAATTCTGTTGGCAAGCTATATTTGTCTATTACAATTAATTCGTCATTTAAAGATGAATTAGAGTAGACTTCAACAATTTTTGCAAACTCAGTATTTTTTTGCTGTATAATTCTAGCTTTAACAAGCTTACCTTCCTCAGCTTGGCCTGAGAGTTTAACAAGAAATTTTGTTTTTAAAGGTTCAAAAAAATAATTAGAATTTATTTTTTTTATATAACCAACTACGTATTCATTGTACCTTTTTACAACATTTAACAATTTTGCTTTTGGATGTTTTGCCCAAATAAAAAGTGCTTCAACTTCATCACTATCTTGAGCAAATTTATCTGAAAAATCAAAAAATTCTTTTTCAATACTGTAAGTATTTTTGTCTGTAATTATTGAGTAATGTGTTTTTTCTATTTTAAATAGACCTTTTATATAAATTCTTTTACTTTTGTTTTTTTTAGACATTATAAAAGAAACTCGCTTTTTCTATCCTTTGCCTTTGGGATTTTAAGTTCTTGTCTATATTTTACAACTGCGCGTCTTGTTACATTAATATTGTGTTTTATCAATATCTGTCTTAGAGATTCATCATCGAGTGGATTTGAAGCGTCTTCTTGAGCAATGGCAGCTTTTATTATTTCTAATATTCTATGCTTTGATATACCTTCTTTTGATGCACTTGAGAAGAATACTTTAAATGGGTAAATTTTAGATTTAAATAAAATATATTTATTTGAAAGTGCTCGACTTATTGTAGAAACACTATATCCTATATGCATAGCTATTTGAGACATAGAAAGGGGTGTAAGCACGCCTTTTTCAAAAAAAAGCCTCTGTTTTTGCACAACAATATTTGCGATTTTTAAAAGCGTTTGATAGCGCATATTTATAGCATCGTGGAGTATTTTAATTTCTTTAAGTTTTTCCTTTAGGAAATCTACGTCTTTAATCTGATTGATAAGTGTTTCATTTACTATTAATTTATTTGAAAATTCATCATTCACGATGGGTATAAATTCGTTACCAATTTGCTTTATTTCTATATCGTAATATAAAAAATCTTCCTGATGTGACTTTATATAGCCATATAAAGGATAAGGCCTAAAAGCTTTTATTTTTTCTAAAAAAAACTGTACCTGTTTATCGTTTAGATTGAATTTTTGAAGTTTTTTTAGATCAAGACCAAAAGTAAAAATTGTATCTAAAAATTCATTTAATTTATTAAAATACGGTTCGTTTTTATAAAAAAATTCATTTTGTAAATGAAAAAACTCTTGAACATTTTTAGTGCCCACACCTAATGGTTCGAGGTTCATTATTAATCTTCTGATATACTCATATTTTTTATCTAGACCGTGATCTAAAAAATAACCTTTTTCATCTAAGTTGTATATTATTTGCTCAGCAATTTGTATTTCTTTTTGATTCAAATTATAAGATAAAACCAAATCTTGTAGTAATTTTTGTTCGAATGTAGTTTCTTGTTCAATAAAGTCTAATTCATCATATTCTTCTTCACTTTCAAATTTAACTTTATAGTTTTGATCTATTTCTTTAAATTTACTTTCAAAATAGTTGTTTGGCGCAGTACGATAATTTGCATCTATATCAATTAATGGATTTTGCAAAACTATTTCATCAATTTGTTCTTGTAACTCTATCAGACTTGCACTTAAAATTTTAAGAGATAAATCAAGTTGGTGAGTAAGAATAAGACCTAAATTTACATTTAATTCATGCCTTAGCTCTACCATAAGTTTATAGTTTAAATGTTTCGCCTAGATATATTTTAGCCAACCGCTCATCATTTACAATATCCATTTTAGAACCTTCTTTTATAACCTTTCCATCATATAATATGTATGCTTTATTTACTATATCAAGCGTTTCCCTTACATTATGGTCTGTAATAATTATTCCCAAACCTCTTTCTTTGAGATCAAATATCATTTTTTTTAATTGTTCAACCATTAAAGGATCAATACCAGAAAAAGGTTCGTCTAGTAGTAAAAATTTAGGATTTGTTGCAAGGGCTCTGGCTACTTCAACCCTTCGTCTTTCACCGCCGCTTACCGCATATGCTTTTGTTTTTCTTATGCTGGTTAAGTTAAATTCAGAAAGCAACTCTTCTAAACGTTCTTTTTTGTTTTTTATATCAACAAATTCAAGTACAGCATAAATATTTTGTTCCACTGTTAATCCGCTAAATACAGAAGGTTCTTGCGGAAGATATGAAATTCCTATTTTTGAACGCTTGTGTATTGGCATCTTTGTGATTTCTTGACCATCAAGAAAAATTTGACCGCTAGTTGGCCTGATAAAACCTGATATCATATAAAATGTTGTTGTCTTGCCTGCACCATTTGGACCAAGTAGTCCTACAATTTCACCTTTTTTTGCAATTAAATTAATGCCTGCCACAGCCACTTTTGTTTTATACTTTTTAACAATGTTTCTACACTCAATCATTATTACCATTATATACTATAGTACTTTAAATTCAAATATAATTTGTTGCTAATACATTAGATCTATCAGTTTGAAATCAAAAAAATGCTAGATTTTGTACAAAAACTTGAAAATTGCTAATATTGTATACATAGAGGGAACAATAGTTTAGAAGCTTTGAGGGGTAATTCTTATGTCTATTTTTAATCTAAAAGATAATGGATAAATTTAGTTAAAAGTTTGCTTGTAGAAATTGATTGTATTAACCTATAAAAACACAATAAAGATTACCAGAATAGTTTAGAAGAGATGCTTGTGCTATTAATAGACAAATAAATATCAAGGTCATAATAAATTATCTTATATGTCTTTTCTAAATGCAAGTTTCATTTTTTGATTATTTTTATTCAATTTTTATAACTTAAAACCATAAAGTGTGAAAATTTAAGTTGTCCTTTATTTTTTATATTTTACAATACTAAACAAACTGAACAAAGAAGGAGCTATTATTAGAGATGCAAAAGCACCAAAAATCAAACCACCAATAGTAGCAGTAGCAAGGGGTTTCAATAAATCAGTACCTTTGCCAATACCTATGGCTAAAGGCAAAAAACCAACAATATCAGCGCTCATTGTCATAATAATTGGTCTTAATCTGCTACGAACAGCAAGGGCTACACTTTTGTGCGTGTGAGTTTTGCTTAATTGTTTTGATCTTGAAAATATGAGTATTATATTGTTTACTACAATAGCAAATACAAGCAGTATGCCTAAAAAAGCTGTACTATCAGGATTTAGTCGCGCTATTAAAAGTGACAATAAAGAAAAACTCGCAGTAGAGCTAATAACTATTATTGCAACTATAGCACATTTTTGGCTTGAAAATTGAAAACCAAAAAGTATTAGCAAAATAAAAAGCGCTATCGTTAGTATTAGATACATATTTTGAAAACTTTTTGTTTGTTGTTTGTAATAGCCACCAATAGAATAGCTAATGTCATGTGGAAGATTCATATGCTTAACTATATTATCAATATCATTTGCAGCCTTTGTCAAACCTATGTGAGAATATGGTTTGACCCATATATATGAATAAGGCACTAAATTTTGGTGTGTAATATATGGAACGCTGTTTTTTATATTAATGTTGGATAGCATATTTAAAGCCATAGGCATATCATTGTGAATAATATTTAAAGATTTAAGCTCTTGAATTGTTTGTGGTTTGTCTTTAAGTGTTATCCTTATTGGAAATAACTGTTCACCTTTCAACAAAAAACCTGCATTTTCACCCCAAAAATAGAGTTTGATTGTGTCAGCTAAATTTTTTGAGTTTATATTATTTACCGTAGCAAAATAATTAGGGTTAAATTCTATTTCTGGGCCTGCAGAAGGCGATTTATATGTGACAGATTCAAAATCTTTATTTTTTGCAAGTATTTTATAAAGTTTTTGTCCTTCTTTGAATAATTTATCAGGATCGCTGCCAAATAGAAAAACTTCTAAAGGAGCATGAGAACCAGATAAATCACCAAGTCTATTTACCATAATTTGTGATGAATTTAATGAAATAAGGTTAGGTGCTAAAATTTTAAATTTTTTATCTAATTCTAACATAACTTTTTGTGTGCTTTCTTTTCTGTCTTTTTTTAATACGATCATCATGATAGCTTTGTTTGGTGTAGAAAAAGAGTTTCCAAAACCTCTACCAACCATTAAAGAAACTTTGTCAACATTTGGATTTTTCGAAGCTTCATTCATTAAAAGTTCACCTATTTTTGTTGTAGTTTCTACACTGCTTCCAACAGGTGTTCTAAATGGCACAGAAATTAAGCCTTCATCCCATTTTGGCAAAAAGGCTGTTGGAAGATTTTTGAAACAAACATAGCCTGTTGCTGCAACTAAAAGAATTATAATGATAGAAATCCATGGTCTTCTCATAAAAAAAATTAATGAATGACTGAACATAAAGTATAGTTTTCTATTTTTTGGTATAATTTTTTTATTGGTTTTGCGATATACAATCATCATGGATAATATTGGTGTAAAAGTTAAAGCAATTAGTTGTGATGCAATAAGAGCTATAATTATAGCAATAGCCATATGTTTAAATAACAACCCTAATGTGCCTGGCAAAAAGATAAGAGGAATAAACACAACAGTTGAAGTTATAGTAGCTAAACTCATGGGAAGCAGTATATCTTTTAACCTTTTAAAAACACCAGACAATCTTTTCTTTGCATTGCTTTCTATGTTTTGCAGACCCCTTTCAATGATAACTATGGCATGGTCTATCATCGCACCAATTGAAGCGCAAATTCCACCAAGTGTCATAATATTTAATCCAAAACCCATTAAATATAGAGCAATAAAAGTTAAAGATAAAGAAAGCGGTACTACTATAAACACACTTAAAGCACCATCTATTCTACCTATAAATAACATTACAACTATCAATGCAATGATGCTGCCTAAAATAAGCGCGATCCACACATCATTCAGGTTACTTTTGATTAAGTCGCTTAAATCATAAATTTTTATTAGTTTTATACCAGAAGGCAACCTATCTTTAATTGTTTCAAAGACTTTTTGAAGTTCTTTAGATACCTTTACTTCATTAGCTTTATTTTGAGAAAGTATGTCCATTATTAATGCATGCTTGTACCCAGATACTTTAGCTTCTTTTATTAATGGTGGGTTTTGGATTTTTATATCAGCTATTTTATCTAATGTTAACGGTATAAATTCGGAATTTCTGGATTTTATAGGAATTGTGAAATTAGATAAATCTTTGATATTATCTATACTTGTAGTTGAGAGGTTTAATTGTTGATTGAAATAATTCATTACTCCCGAAAAAAAAGGCCCCTGATTTAAAATAAGATAGTGTATTATTTCTTGAGGTGATATTTTATATTGTAATAATTTTTGGGGATCAATAGCTATATTAATTTCAGGCCAACCTCGTGAAGTTTCTTCTACTTTATAAACACCGTTTATACCAAGAACCGTGGGTTTTACTTGAAAATAATAATAACTCATTATGTTTGAACTGTCAATTTTGTTTGAAACAAGGGCATATTCTGCAAATGGATATATGTTTGGTTCCATTAAACGGATACTTACATTTGAATCCGGGGGTAAATTGATTTTTGCTATTCTTGCTTGTAGCATAAGGTATGCGGTTTTTGGATTAACATTTGAATTAAAATAAACATGAATTTTTGATAGACCATTGCCTGTTTGTGATCTTACAAGAGTTACGTTAGGCTCAGTCCTTGCTGCTTCTTCTAGCGGTCTTGTAACACTTACAAGCATATACTTTACTGGTAAATATTGATTATGCACAAGTATAGATACTTTAGGAAAATTTACGTTAGGAAAGATACTTTCTGGTAATCTAAAAAGGGAAAATATGCCGCCAAAAATAATTAAAATACCGCATAAAAATACAGTAGTTTTATTACTCCACAAAAAATTTAAGTATTTATTCATTTTATAATTTTTACTTTAATATTGTTTTTTAGTCTATCTGTTGCACTGATAGCTAAAGGTTCGTTTTTATTGAGATTACCATTAATATATGCTGTATTGTTTGAAATATTTATAAGATTTACTTGTTTTTGGTAGACTACATTATCTTTTACAATAAATACATAAGTTTTAGAGTCTTTAGAAACAATAGCACTTTTTGGCACACAAAATTGAGTGTTTTTTATAACAGGAATTTCAAGATTTACCCATTGTCCGGCAATGAGAGCTTTATTATTCGTATTTATAAAAATGGGGACAAGACCACTTACATCTGCGTTATGCTCAATTTGAGCAATTGAACCTTTATGCTTTATGTTGTGGGAATAATAATAGACAATCTGATCTATTTTTAATTTATCTATATAATCTGGTGATACATAAGCTTTAATCCATAAATTCGTGTTTCCTGCCAAATTAGCTTAGGTGGATATATTCTAGCAATTAATTGGCCACTTTTTACAGTACTGAAATTTGAGTCTATTTTGATAATACCGCTTACAGGTGCAAAAATTGTTATATTTTGTGTTGTTTGTACTTTACCATAAGCTTTTATTTTTTCATAGCCTGTACAAGTTTTTGGGTAGCCTATCTTTACCTCAACTGCCTTAGCTAAAGTATAATAATTTGCAATTACAATAGCAATGATTAGTAAAACTATTTTTTTCATTACGAGCAATATAACTAAATAAAAGGGTATTGTCAAGTAAGTGTTATTGACTTTAAAGCAATAGAGTATATAATTTTTAATTATGAACAGTGCAGGATTGAATTATCTTATTTTAACATTTTTAAACATAAACCCTATTTTTGGTGGTAAACTTGTAGCTGTAAGTTATGCCAGCATTGCAAGCCTTAATCCGTATACATCTTTAATGGTTATTATTATAACAGAAATTTTAGTGTGTGCGATAAGTTTTCATTTTGCTAATTATATTAGCAGATTCAAATTATTTAATAAAAAATTATCAAGAATAAACGAAAAGTGGGTAAAAAGTGGTGCGTATATAGGATTTTTTGTAGGCCAATTATTTATGGGAGAATTGTTTATTGCTTTACTTTTTGGATTAGTAGAAGATAAAAAAAATGTAATTTTGTATTTTTATGTACCTATGATTACAAGTACTGTTTTGTATACTCTGTTATATTATTATCTTGCAATTCATGGTGTAAACTTGATTAAAGATTATTCTTCTTTAAGCCAGCAGGTAAACTTTTATAAAAAGTTTATGAAGTTTATTTAGAATTTTTAAAATGAAATATATTAAATTAGTTAAAATTATCGCTATATCGACCAATTTAATTGGGATTGTAACGGTAATTTTAGCAGTTTATTTTAAATTACCGGCAAGCCAAAGTGAATCAATACTTGGACTTAAAGCCATTATGCTAATGATACTGTTTGTAGTAAATACCTCATCCCATTCTTTATATTCATCGGAATTTTATTTTTTAAATAGATGTGAATTAAAAAGCGCCAATAACAGTTTTAATAATATAGAAGAGATTTATAAGTCTTTGGGCAAATTACTGCTTTTTAATATGCTTGTGCTTGATAGTTCAATTTTTTTAATTATTTCTATTCTAGCTAATATTATTCAAAGTATCATAACAGCTTGGCAAAATATTTTTACAACTATTTCTTTTTATTCTTTTGTTGTTTTTATATTTATAATAATTGATAACTATTTGCTCTATAATTTTCTATTGTATAGAACTTTTAAAAAGATCGTTTATATAAGGAAGTGAGCGTTATTATGCTGAATAGAATTTTGAAAAAGATAAAAGCTGCAGCGATTGTAATAGTAGGAGTTGGAATACTACAAAGTTGTTCTACGGTTTTGCCAATAAGTGGCAATTTTACTCAGATAACACCAATACAAGCCCAAAATGGAGAATTTTTTGGAAAAGAAGTGAGATTTGGTGGCACCATAATATCTACTATTCCAGAACAAAATAATCAAACATGTTTTGTTGTTTTAGGCTTGAAATTGCACGATAATGGGAAACCATATAGAAAAGAGCCACAAAATTTTGTTGGTAGATTTATAGCATATGCAAAAGGCTACTATGACCCAGAAATTTATAAAAAAGGCAGTAAAGTAACTTTTGTTGGCAAAATTATGGGTATTAAAAAAGAAAAGGTTGGAGATTTTGTTTATACCTATCCATTAATTGATGTAAAAAATTTATATTTATGGCCAAAACAAGAACATGAAAATTGCTTTCCATGCAATTGTAATTGTCCTACATATAGTTTGGGACCCTGGCCATATCTCTACTAAAACTTATCATGAAAAAAGGATTTTTTGTATTTTTTAATATAATTTTTTTATTTGGTATATACGGTATTGTTTATGGCAATACTATAGATATTTGTAAGGTTCAATTTGACAATAAAAACATTGATTTGGCCACAAAAAGTTGTGAACAAGAAGCTAAAGCCAACAGTATAGATGGTTTTTTTTACTTAGGCAGGATTTATTTAAATTTAAATCACCCAAAAACCGCGATAAATTTTTTTAAAAAAGCTCAACAATTACCGTCTAATTTATCTTACAAAGGAAAAATTTATAGGTATATGGCAATTGCTTATTTGAATCTTTATTTACAAAATAAATTTCTTTATTACAGGGATGTTTATTTAAATCACCGGATATTCATAACTTAAATTTATATGTTTCTATGAATGATATGGTAGCTTTGCACTTGATTCATAAATTGTTTTCAAAGTCAATTTTTTATTTTCACAAATCTTTAAAAACAAGTAGTAAAGATTATCGTTCATTGGTTTTTAACGATTTAGCATACACTTATTTTTTTGATAATAAAATATCAAAAGCTTTGTTTTTTGAAAAAAAAGCCATCAAAAATGCACAAAGATACAAAGACTTCAGAGACTTGCCATTGTATCTTTTTAACATAAGTTATTTCCGATATATTAAAAATCAAATTAATGATCCAACAAAAAAAACAATGGCAAGAAAACTTTAATAGTTTTCTTACACATCTAAAAAGATACGTTTTAAAACTTTCCACATTTAATGGTAATACCCAAATTAGTAAAATTATCAATAATGTTGAAAAAATAAACTATTAATCGTGATGAAAATAGGGGAGAGTGTATACGATATAGCATTAGAAAATCTTGAAGAAGTTTCTGAGTATACAAGTATAGATAATGTATTTTATTTTCTAAAAAAACTCGCACGAAATATTGATAATTTAACAAAGCTATTTAATAGATTGGAAAGTTTAATAGATTTTTGGGAATCTTTTGAGCCTTTAACAAGAGAAATAGCAATTTCTACGCAAGATTACTTGGATAATTTAGAAAAAATTGGCTATTTTTCGTTATTAAAAGAATTTAAAAGTTTGATGGATGATTTAGTAAAAAATATTACAGTTGAAGATGTAAACCGTCTTAGCAAGACACTTTTGCTCACATTTAAAGCTTTAAAATTAGCTGATACAAAAAAAGCTGATGATTTATCATTTTTAGGTATGGTAAAGCTTTTAAATAGTAAAGAAATAAAAACAACTTTGGCATTTTTTGTAAGTTTTTTAGAACATTTTAACAAGCTAAACCAAAAACAATAAAAATTTGGAGGTTTTTTATGGGAGTTTTAATTGTTGGAGAAAAAAGTATTCAAACGGATGATGAGGGTTATTTAGTGAATTTTTCTGATTGGAGTAAAGAAGTAGCTGAAGTTATAGCTAAGCAAGAAGGAATTGATAAGCTAACCGATAGGCATTGGGTTGTAATTGAGTTTATGCAAAAAGAATTTAAAGAACACGGCACTGGCCCTTCTATGAGAAAATTAACAAAAGAAAGCGGTGTGTCTACAAAAGAATTATACGAATTGTTTCCTAAAGGGCCAGCTAAAAAAGCAGCTAAAATCGCTGGTATCAAAAAACCAGTTGGTTGCGTTTAGAGGTTTTTATGAGTAAAATTTCTATTATTATATCAAAAGGTTCTCTAGATGGGGTTTATCCTGGTCTTATAATGGCAAATGGAGCCTTAATGGAAGGTCATGAGGCAATATTGTTTTTTACATTTTTTGGTCTAGATGCGATTATTAAGTCTAGAATGAATAAGCTAAAAGTAGCAACTGTTGGCAATCCCGCACTACATATACCTTCTTTAATTGGTATATTGCCTGGTATGTCTAGTTTTGCTACTGCTCAAATGAAAAAAGAAATGGAAAAATTGGATATACCACCAGTTGGTGAATTCATGGAAATGATACATGATGCTGGTGGCAAGATTTATGCTTGCAAGGCTACAGTGGATATGTTTCATTTAAAAAAGGAAGATTTTTGCGAGCAACTTGATGATATTGTAACAGTGGGTCAGTTTTACGAAATGTCATTAGATGGACATATTATATTTACATAGCCCCCTCTTTGTTTGCATAGGCTTCCTGCTTGAAAGCGAGGAGCTTTTTTGTTAATATAAAAATTATGAGTGATTTTGTAATTATTCTTACAACTTCAGATAAAAAAGAAACACTTGAGCGTATTGCCAATTATTTAGTTGAACAAAGACTTGCAGCATGTTGTCAGATTATAGGCCTAATTGAAAGTTTTTATATTTATGAAGGTAAATTTGAACATACAGATGAGTACTTATGCATAATAAAAACACATAGTAGTTTGTATAACAAAGTCGAAAGCGCAATAAAGCTTTTACATAACTACAAAACACCTGAAATAGTAGAGATTGATATTCAAAAATTAAATTTAGACTACCTAAAATGGATGAAAGAAGTATTAAATATTTGATTTTTTAATTTTTGAGCGATTTTTAAAAATTTAATTTCACGTAAACTTTAAGTTAAATGTTTTTTGGTAATATTTTGGTAGCCTGTATTGCCTATAAGCTAGTTGAGTATTGGGATTTTAAAACTAAATAGAATTTTTATGTTAAATTTAGAAGAAATTCAAAATCTTGATATAAAAAAATTAGAAATACTTGATAGATCATTTTTTGTCAGAAACGATATACAGCAAATAGCAAGACAACTTTTGGGTAAATTACTTATTACAAATACAAATGAGGGCTTAAGTGGAGGTATAATTTGCGAAACAGAAGGTTATTTTGGTTCAATTGATCTTGCTTGCCATGCTCATAAAAATAAAATTACAAAAAGAAATGCTGCTTTGTATAAGGAAGGTGGCATATTGTATGTACACACATGTAGAGGTCATGTGATGCTGAATGTAGTGACGAATAAAGAAAATATACCACATGGTATTTTAATAAGAGGTATTGTTCCGATAATAGGTATTGATTTGATGAGAAAAAGAAGAGGATTTATAAAAGATTCAATGCTTGCAAATGGCCCAGGAAAGCTTACGAAGGCTTTGGGTATTACAATGAAACATAATATGCTAAAGATTTGTAAAGACAAATTTGATATTTTTTTGGAATTACCAGAAATTTGTATACTGGATTTAAATTTATATATTGATAAGAAAATGATTAAACAAACTCCACGCATTGGTGTAGATTACGCAAAAGCATGGGCAAATATACCTTTGAGGTTTGTGATTTTGCCACAATTGTTCCATAAAATACAATTTTAAAGAGTCATTTACTAAAATTTTTTACACAAATATTCCATAAAATTTTCATATTATAGTTTATATACTTAGCAGAACAAAATAAGGAGGTTTTAAAATGTTGGATGATTGGCATGTAATGGTTGTGGTTTTGATATTTGCTTTGATTTTTGGAGCAAAAAAGTTGCCAGAGATAGGTTCAGGTATAGGTAAAGGTATAAAAAATTTCAAGGAATCATTAAAGGATGAAGAAAAAACACCAAATAGCGAGGATACAAAAATAATTGAAGACAAAACACATTCAAAAGATTGAGTGATTTATAATATAATATAGTTATAAGTTTTAAAAAAATTAATCATGTTAAACGGATTGTAAAGAATGGATGTGTTAGGTTTTGTCTCATCAGTAGTTTTTGTTATAATTTCATTTTTTTTAATTTTTTTTGTATTTTGAAGGTGGTTTATGCAAAATTCACCATTTAGCATCGGAATTGGAGTATTTATTTTTTTTGTTTTATCTGGTGGACTTATTCTTCTGTTTTTAAAAAAGAAATGAATCGATTAAAATTATGAAAAAAATTCTTATCATAGTTGGTTTATTTTTCTTTTTAATTTTTATGGGATTGGGTTCGTTTGCATATATGCTTTATTTACAGACAAATAAAGATTTTAATAATCTTTTAAATGGAGAAAAGTTTTCAAAACCCACTAAAATCTATGCTCAAAATGGTCAATGTATAGCCATTATAGGACCACAAAACAGACAGATTGTAACATTTAATCAAATTGATTTGAATATGAAAAAAGCTATATTGGCGGCAGAGGATAGCAGATTTTATCAACATGGACCAGTAAGTTTTAGAAGCATTCTGAGTGCAGCTTTTGAAGATTTAATACATGGTAAGGTTGTGCAGGGTGGTAGCACACTCACGCAGCAACTTGTCAAAAATTTATATTTGACGCCTAAAAAGACGCTTTATAGAAAACTCAAAGAAGCGGTATTATCATACAAAATATCAAGGCATCTTACAAAAAATCAAATACTTACCCTGTATTTAAATACAGTTTACTTTGGAAACGGTGCTTATGGTATTCAAATGGCAAGTAAATCATATTTTAATGAAAATGCTGACCAATTAACCATACCTCAAGCAGATATGCTTGCCGGTCTTGTCCAAGCACCGACATTGTACGATCCTTATGTTAACCCTTCTCTTGCAGAAAAAAGAACACTTTATGTCTTAGATAGAATGTATGAAGATAAGTTTATTAAAAAAAAACAGTACTGGCAGGCAGTACATTCTAAAATTATTCTAAGAAAGCAAAGTTCGTTTTATGCTTATGGATATCAATATAAAGATGGATATTTTATTGAGCATGTTAAAAATTGGCTTGTTAGACATTATGGTGAAGAAGTGGTAGATAAAGGTGGTTTAAAAGTATATACAACTTTAAACCCTAAACTTCAATACTATGCTTATCTAGCAGTCAAAAATGGCATAGCAAGGCTCACAAAAAATCTTAAAGCTCCATATTACGTGGTAGATGTTAGAAAGTGGTTGATTGAGCATTATGGTAAAAATCCTGATCTGGAAGCAGATTTGATATCTGTAGACCCAAAAAATGGCTATGTAGAGGCTTTGGTGGGTGGAGTTAGCTATAAAAAAACTCAGTATGATAGGGCAATTCAAGCTCAAAGGCAGCCAGGTAGTGCTTTTAAACCTATTGTTTATCTTACAGCATTAGAGGAAGGTTTCACACCTTTGGATAAGATTGATGATGAGCCAGTTGAGTATAGATACGGCAATAAAGTTTGGGCACCTCAAAATTATACGTTAAGATTCCATGGTCCTATTACACTTGAGTATGCTCTTGCACATTCTGTAAATGTTGCGACAGTAAAATTACTGGATAAAATTGGTATTGAAAATGTTATTGCCAATGCAAGAAAATTGGGTATTACAGAACCAATACCGCATAATTTAACTATAGCCCTTGGTTCATCTTCTGTAACATTAGAGCAACTAAGCCGTGTGTATTGCACAATAGATAATTATGGTTTAAAACCAAAATTAATTTTTATAAGAAAGATTTACAATAAAGACAATCAATTGGTCTACGAAAATAATCCTAAATTAGTAAGAGTTTTTCCTAAAGATTTAGGATTTATCTTAACAAAAATGTTAGAAAAAGTTGTAAAAGAAGGCACAGGTGTCTACGCAAAAGCACTTGGAAGACCTATAGCAGCAAAAACTGGCACATCCAATCATGCTAGAGATAACTGGTTTATGGGTTTTACACCTCAACTTGTAACTGGCGTTTGGGTTGGATTTGATGATTATAAACCTTGTGGGCCTTACGCAGTAGGCGCTACAATGGCTTTGCCTATATGGTTAAATTATATGCAAAATGCTTTATCTGGAAAACCTGTGGAAAATTTTCCCGTGCCAAATCATTTACCACTTATAATGTCAAATTTTTTGTTTAAAAAAACACACATGCAGTCTGGTTGAAAAATTTGAAAAAGCTTTTCAAGTTTAGTATACTTTATTGAGTATGAGATATGGCGAGGAAGCGATATTAAACAATAAACTTGAAAAGTGGGAAAATAAGAATGAATTTAAATTTGAAATACATATTGAGTTTGGAGAATTTACTTGTTTGTGTCCACGCAGTGGTTATCCAGATTTTGCCACAATAAGGATTAAATACGTACCGGATAAATACGTTGTAGAGCTTAAAAGCTTAAAATTATTTTTAAATAGTTTTAGAAACAAGTATATATCGCACGAAGATTCAATAAATTTAATTTATTCCACTTTGTTTAATTTTTTAGAGCCCATTTATCTTGAAATTATAGGAGATTTTAACCCCAGAGGTAATGTAAAAACTATAATAAAAATTGATTCTAATATGCAGGGGGAGTATTTTGAGAAAAATAATAAGCGGTAATGAAGCAATAGCAATAGGCGCATACAGGGCAAACGCGAGCTTTGCAAGCGGCTATCCTGGAACCCCATCCAGTGAGATTTTAGAATATACAAAAACTTTTGAAGATATAAAAGTTCAGTGGGCAAGCAACGAAAAAAGTGCTTTTGAGCAGGCACTTGGTGCAAGTTTGGCAGGTAGGCGTAGTTTTGTTACAATGAAGCACGTTGGCTTAAATGTAGCCGCAGATAGCCTTATGAGTTCATCCTATACTGGTGTAAATGCTGGTTTTGTTGTTGTGGTTGCAGATGATCCTGGGATGCATTCTTCACAAAATGAGCAAGACACCAGGCTTTTTGCAAAATTTGCACAAGTGCCAATTTTAGAGCCATCTGATGCAAAAGAAGCTATGGGATTTATGCAGTATGCTTTTTCTCTAAGCGAAGAATACGATACGCCTGTAATATTACGTTCTACAACACGTGTGTCTCACACCCAAGAGCTTGTGTATTTTGATATGCACAAACTGGGTGGAACGGAAGATAAACTTTTAGCTAAAAATATTTCAAAATATGTGCTTGTGCCAAAAAATGCGCTTTTAAGGCATAAAAAGTTGTTGGAAAGAAATACAAAACTACAAAAGCTAACAAACGAAACACCATTAAATAGGATAGAGCAAGGCAGTTTAAACGTTGGCATCATAACAAGCGGTGTTTCTTACCTTTATGCAAAAGAACTTTTGCCAGAAGCAAATTTTTTAAAAATTGGTTTAAGCTGGCCTTTTCCTATAGATTTAGCAAAAGAATTTACTAAAAACTTAGAAAAAGTTATTGTTATTGAAGAGCTTGAGCCATACATTGAAGAGCAACTCAAAATAGCTGGCATAAATAATGTAGAAGGTAAAAAGTTTTTCCCCCAAGATGGAGAATTTAATTTAGATATTGTAGAGGAAGGTTTAGTTAAAGCATCATTTTTGGAAAAATCTCATAAAAAGTACTTTGAAGTGCCTAAAAATTTGCCGGAAAGACCACCTGTTTTATGTCCGGGCTGTCCTCATAGGCCAATATTTGATATACTGCATTCATTGAAAGTATATGTAACAGGAGATATAGGATGTTATACTTTGGGTGCAGCACCACCATTATCCAGTATACATACAACTGTTTGTATGGGTGCCAGTATTTCTATGGGCTATGGGATTGCAAAAGCCAGCCAAAATCACAAGGTTGTATCTGTTATTGGAGACTCTACATTTTTGCATACAGGTATCCAGCCATTAATTGATGCTTATGTAAATAATGTAGCCTACACCGTAATCATACTTGATAATTCTATTACAGCTATGACTGGTGGTCAGCCTGATGCTGTATCTGGTTTTAATATAAAAAATGAACCTGCTCCAAAGGTAGATTTGGAAAATTTAGTGCGCTCAATTGGCATAAAAAGAGTATTTAAAGTTGACCAGTATAATTACAAAAAAACCAAAGAAATTATAGAGCAAGAGATAAATACAAAAGAATTAAGTGTAATAATTGCTACAAGACCCTGTGTTTTAGCGCCAATAAAAATCAAAGAAACGCCTTATTTTGTAATTGCAGATAAATGCATTGATTGCAAGAGATGTTTAAGAATAGGCTGTCCTGCGATTGGATACAAAGAAAGTAAAGCCTATATTATTGAAGATTTATGTACAGGATGTGCATTGTGTGCTGAAGTTTGTCCTACACTTGCTATAGTAAAAGGTGAATCAAATGAATAAAGGTATAATATTTTGTGGTGTGGGTGGTGATGGTATTATTACTGCATCAAATATCTGTGCCGTGGCTTTAATGAGAGCTAATTTTGATGTTAAAAAAAGCGAAGTTCATGGTATGAGTCAAAGGGGTGGAAGCGTTAATGCATTTTTGGTTTTTGGTAAAAAAGTTTACTCTTTTCTGCCAGCAAAAGGTAGTTTAAATTATATGTTTGCAAGTGAAAAACTTGAAGCTTTGCGCAATGTAGATTACTTAAACCCAGACTCAAAACTTCTTGTAAATGATAGGATTGTTCCTATTGTTGGTGCAAATATAGACGAAGCTCAAATTGAAGAAAGCCTAAAAAGTTACTCTTTGGATTTAAAGCTCATAAACTTCAATGATTTAGCAAAGCAACATAACATGCAAAAAGCAGTTAATACTATAATGCTTGGGTATTTTTCAAAAATCATAGAAATAGATAAAAAACATTTTATAAGAGCAATATCTGAAACTTTAAACACAAAACTGATTGATATAAATATAGAAGCTTTTGAAGTAGGATTTAATCTTAAATGAATCGGCTTTTGCATCTAAATGAATTTACAAAACGCCTGGATAGTACTCAAGAAATAGAACAAGTTGCAAAACTAACCGAGTATGCTCTAAAGAAAATTTTCGATGCAACTTTTTTTGGGTTTTTTTTAAAAGAAAACAACATTATAAAACCTATATATACTAATTTTGATGCTCAAATAATTTTTGATTGCAAAAAGTTGTATAAAATAAGTAACGAAAGTTTTATCGTTCATGTAGATAATATTGATAGCAAAGATTATTTGCACAAAATTTTGAAATTTAACAAATTAAACTATTTTATAGCTCAATCGTTTGTTTGTGAAAATGGTTTTGATATTATTTTAAATTTTGGCGTGAAAGATTTGTTCAAAGACTCTCTTGAATACATGGAAAGTTTCTTGAATGTTATAAAGTTAAAATTAAAATACCTATTTTCTATTAATAATTTAAAAAAATCACTTGAAAATGCAAAATCTATTTTAAACAGTTCATTAAATCTTTTATCAAATCTAGCTGAAATCAGAGATTTTTACACCAAAGGTCACATGCAACGTGTAGCATTTTATGCTAAAAAAATAGCTATTAATTTAAAACTAAAAAATATTGATATTATAGAAAGAGCTGCGCTTTTGCACGATATTGGAAAAATTGGTATACCTGATGCAATTTTACTAAAACCTTCCAAATTATCAGAGCAAGAATACAATTTTATAAAAAAACACCCTGAATTTTCTGAGTTTATATTATCTCAGGTAAAAGGTTTTGAGGATATTGTGAAAATAATAAGATCTCACCATGAATTTTTAGATGGCAGTGGTTACCCTGATGGTTTAAAAAATGGACAGATAATGCTTGAAGCAAAAATTATAACTATTGCAGATATATTTGATGCACTAACAACAGATAGGCCGTATAGAAAAGCAATGAAGCCAGATGAAGCTATAGAATTTATGTTTGATAATTTTAAAGGAAAAATTGACGAAGGCATATTAAGAAACTCAATTGGAGTTTTGTTAGAAGCAAAAAATATGATTTGCGATGATCAAGATTATAATAAACAATTTGAAGAGATGAGAAATATGGTATTTTTTATAGATTATGAAACAGGCTTTTACTCTAAATACTATCTACCAAAATTTTCGCATAGGTTAGATAAAAAAGTACAATTTTTGTTGCTTGATTTACAAGATATGAGAACAATTAATTTTACATACTCAAGGATTATTGGAGATCAGTTGATTTATAAATTCTCTCAATTTATAAGAGAAGTTTTTGCAAAGTACAACAGTGAATTCTTTAGAGTAGGCGGTGATTCATTTATAGTGGTATTAAAAGAAAAACCAAGTAATTTGATAAACGATATACTTGATTTAGATTCCAAACTTAAAGCATCATTTACAAGCATAAATCCATCTTTTTGGTATGCTTGTTGTGATTATAAAGATACTGATAATATTAATATTTGTTTACAAGAGCTAACAAATAAAATATTTTATAAAAGGAGAATTTCGTAAGCTATGGATACCTATAATAGTGATTTTGAAAAAGATATATACAGATTCTGGGAAGAAAATGATCTTTTTAAGCCAGAAGTAAATAAAGATGGAAAACCTTTCAGTATGGTAATTCCACCTCCAAATGTTACAGGTGCTTTGCATATTGGTCATGCATTAAACCAGACACTCCAGGACATTTTTGCAAGATACAAACGTATGTGTGGTTATAGCGTGCTGTGGCTTCCAGGCACAGACCACGCTGGTATTGCAACACAAACAATGGTAGAGCGCGATCTTGCAAAAAAAGGCATAAAAAAAGAAGAAATTGGTAGAGATGCTTTTATTGAAAAAGTATGGGAATGGAAAAATACCTATGGTAATAGGATAATAGACCAAATTAAAAGACTGGGGGCAAGTTGCGATTTTTCAAGACTGCGCTTTACAATGGATGAAGGCTTATCAAGAGCCGTTAGAAAGGCATTTGTTGAGTTATACGACGCAGGCTATATTTACAAAGGCGAGTATATAATAAATTGGTGTCCAAGCTGCCACACGGCTTTATCTGATTTGGAAGTGGAATATGAAGAAGAAAACTCAAAACTTTACTATTTAAAATATTTTTTAGAAAATTCAGACGATTTTTTGGTAGTTGCTACCACAAGGCCAGAAACACTATTTGGTGATACAGCTGTTGCAGTTAACCCAAAAGATGAACGCTACAAGCACCTTGTGGGTAAAAAAGTAGTTTTGCCACTTGTTAATAAGCTAATTGAGATTATTGAAGATGAGTATGTTGATATGAGTTTTGGTAGTGGTGTTGTAAAAATAACGCCAGCACATGATGTAAATGATTTTGAAGTAGGCAAAAGACACAATTTGGATATTATAATCGCAATTGATGATTACGGTAAAATGACGCACAATGCGCCCGGATTAGAGGGTGTGGATAGATTTGAAGCAAGAAAAATTACTATAGAAAAACTTAAAGAAGCAAATTTGATTTATAAGATAGAAGATTATGTACACTCTGTTGGTCATTGTTATAGATGTGGGACTGTAATTGAACCATATATATCAAAGCAGTGGTTTGTAAAAACAAAAGATTTGGCAAAAAAAGCCATAGAGGTTGTTGAAAATGGATCGATTAAGTTTATTCCAAAACACTGGGAAAAAACTTATTTTGAGTGGATGTATAATATAAAAGATTGGTGTATCTCAAGACAGATCTGGTGGGGACATAGAATTCCAGCATATACATGCAAGCAATGCGGTGAAGTTTTTGTAAGCGAAAATCCAATCGATAAATGTCCAAAATGCTCTGGAAAGCTTATACCAGAAACCGACGTATTAGATACATGGTTTTCTTCTGCTCTTTGGCCATTTTCCACGCTTGGTTGGCCGGATAACACAGAAGATTTAAAGAAATTTTACCCTACAAGTCTTCTTGTAACAGGCTTTGACATAATTTTTTTCTGGGTTGCAAGAATGATAATGATGGGTATGTTTTTTATGAATGATGTACCATTTAAAGATGTGTATATACACGCTTTGGTAAGGGATAAGTTTGGCCAGAAGATGAGCAAAACCAAAGGTAATGTTATAGATCCTCTTGATGTAATTGAAAAATACGGAGCAGACTCATTGCGTTTTACTTTGGCAATACTTGCAGCGCAAGGCAGAGATATAAAGCTTTCCTACGATCAGATAGAATCATACAGACGATTTATGAATAAGATCTGGAATGCTTATAGGTTTATTGAGATGAACACTAAAGATTTCCAACCAGCAGTTAATACAAATGCTTACTCAAGTGCAAGTTTGTGGATAAAATCGAGGCTTTCCAAAGCAATTGAACAAGTTAGGCAAAGTTTGGATGATTACAAATTTAATGAAGCAGCCGATAGCATTTACCAGTTTGTGTGGCATGAATTTTGCGATTACTATATAGAAATGAGTAAAGCCCATATAGGAAAAGATGAGTTTAGTGATGAAGTAAAAGGTACTTTGCTTGAAGTATTTGAGCAACTTCTTAGGTTATTGCATCCATTTGTTCCTTTTATAAGCGAATTTTTATGGCAAAAACTGCCAAACAAATCTGCTAAGTCAATAATGATAGCTAAATACCCGCACTCTCAAGAATTTGCGACGCAGATTGAGGAAGAGTTTGAATGTTTGATTGAACTTATTAAAGCTATGAGAATTTTAAGAAGCGAAAACACAATTGCTGCAACTAAAAAATTGAGTTTTTATTTTAGACCAATAAATGAATTTGCAAAAAATATTATAGAAAAATATCAAAAGTATGTTTTGCTACTTGCAAATGCTAAAGAAATATCTATAATTAAAACAGATGTGCCAAAAAGCTTTATACAGCCTACTAAGTATGGCGATATTTTTTTAGAAGCAGGTCAAAATATTGATGTGGAAGGTGAAATTTTGAGGCTCAAAAAAGTAATAGAAAAAGCACAAGTATCAATTGATTTTTTAAATAAAAGACTTCGCAATCAAGAGTTTATTTCAAAAGCTCCAAAACAGCTTATTGAAAAAAGTAAAAAAGAGCTTCAAGAGGCAATTTTAATTAAAGAAAATGCCAAAAAAAGAATAGAACAGCTTCAGAGTGTGTTATGAAAAAATTTTTATTTTCTGTTTTAGCTTTTTTTATTTTTGTAAATATTGTAAAAGCAAATGTAGGGCAGGATTTTGCAAACGAACTTGTTTCAAAATTAGTTGAGCAAAAAGGGGAAGTTATTGGTGTTGAAAACAATTATGTTATACTTGATAAAGGTTCAAATAGTGGTGTACTAAAAGGTGAGCTTGTATATATTTATAAAAACCTAGGAACTTTTGTTGATCCTACAACACAAAAGCGTGTTGAATTAAAAAGTGGTAGAGCTTATGCTCAGGTAGTGGAAGTAAAACCTGATAAAAGCATAGCAAAGATTATAAGAGGTACGCAAAAAATACAAAAATACTTTTTAGGCTTACCGTTGATACCAAATGGCTATACTTACTCAAAAGCCCATGTAAGCGATAATGATGAGTGGATAATAGGAAAGAGTTTATATAGGGTAGCTATTATTACAAGAAATCCTGTTTTATTTGACGACATAAGAAACGCGCTTAATTCTACAAATAAGTTTGATGTAATTGATCCAGATACAATTAAAATTGCAATGACAAAGGAAAAGATTTCGTCAATTAGCACACCAAAAGATGTAGAAAGATTATGCAGTGATATTAACTGCGATTTTGTAATTCCAGTATATCTAAAAAGTAACAATCAGCTTTCTTACAATATCTATAATGGATATACAGGTGATTTAATATTTTCAACAAGTTCAAAGTTAACTGAGCAAGAAATGCAAAATATAAAAACTGCCAAAGTGGAAAATTTGCCTCCGGAAAATATTGTACCAAGTACTTTAAACATCGAGCCTAGATTGACATTATGGGAAAGCTTGCTTAATAAATTTGGACTATATAGCAGATACTCAAATGTGGGTGCATCCAGTGCTACTATGAGACTAGTTAATTACGCAAATATTGGCTATTCTGCAAAAGCATTGGCTGTAACTTCAGATTTAATTGTTGTTGCAAATAAGGGTGATCTTGAATTATATAGGTTTGATGGCTACTCATTAAATAAAGTTGCAAGCACCAAAGTAGGTTATAATATATTTAATATTGATAGCGCCCAGATTGATGGTAAAACATACCTTGCCATATCAAATTTTAATGCCTATGGACAGTTATCATCTTCAATAGGTTATATTGAAGGTACCTCTATACATATAGTAAAAGATTCAATAGGTTATTGTATAAGATTTTTTGATAAATACTCAAAGCCAGAGCTAATTGCCCAAAATTTATCCATTGGTTCAAAATTTTATGGGCCTATTTATGGAATGAATTTAGATGGTACAATTATAAAAGAACTAAAATTGCCAATAAATCCTGCATTTTTTTATGAATTTGAGCAAATTGGCAACAAGTTAGTTTATGCAACGCCAAACAATGAAATTGCTATATACGATTTAGACACCAAAAAGAATTACTTAACAGGTTATTATGTTGGTTCAAGTGTAGAGCCTATACAAAGGTACACTCACAATTATAACCCCAATGAAAGCTACTTTGAAAACAAAAATGCTGGAAAAGTATATATTAAAAATAGTTTGAAATTTTACAAGCAGGGTGAGAATTATTACGTACTCTCACAAACAAGCTATAGAAGTAATGTGGTTCAAGTTGCAGGTAGCCATTACAATGCGTATAGTATATCTATGTACAGGTTAGAAAACGATAAATTACAGGATATATGGAACTCCGGGAGTGTCTCTGGGCGTATTGTAAGCTTTGCAAGGCAAAATGATTATATTGTGGGTTTAATTGCAACACCTGCACCATTTTTTACACGATTTATATTGGGTGAAGACGACATTTATAGGTTAACTATATTTGAAATTAACAAATGAAATTTCAAGACAATGAAAAAATTGCCTCAATATTTGAAACAATAGCAGATGCTCTGGAGTTTTTAAATGAAAATGCATTTAAAATAAGGGCATATAGAAATGCAGCAGAATCTATCAGAAATTTAAACGAAAGTATCACAGAAATTTATTCTAAACCAAATCCTAAAAAAATAGAAGGTGTAGGCAAAGATTTGGAACAAAAAATTAAAGAATATATTCAAACACAAAAAGTAGCTTATTTAGATGAGCTTTTAGAAAAAGTGCCATACACACTGTTTCGATTAAAAGATATAAGAGGACTGGGCCCTAGAACTTTGTATAAAATGTTTGAGAAGTATCGTGTAAGGACACTTGAAGACATCAAAAAACTTGTATTTGAAAATGATGAGTTAAAAGATATATCATTGCTTGAAAAAAGTATAAAAAAAATAAGAGAAGGAATACAGCTCTACGAAGAAGGTCAAAGCAGATTTCCTTTAGGAGTAGCTTATCCTATTGCAAAAGATTTGGTTGATAGAGTTTACAAAATAGATAATGTAAAAAAAGTCGAAATAGCAGGAAGCGTCAGACGGGGTAAAGAAACTGTTGGAGATCTTGATATACTTATTTGTACCAAAGATTTTAATAGTGTATCAAAAGCTTTGGCAAATTTAGAACACAAGCAAATAATTGCAATGGGTGATACAAAAGTAAGTTTGCTTTTATCAAATAATATGCAAGTGGACTTCAGGCTTGTAAATGAAGATTCTTTTGCAAGCGCTCTTCAATATTTTAGTGGATCAAAAGAACACAATGTGCGCTTGCGTGATATTGCAATAAAAAAAGGTTTTAAACTAAATGAGTATGGGTTGTTTGAAAAAGATAAAAAGATAGAAACAAAAACCGAAGAAGATATTTATAATGCGCTTGGTCTTTGCTACATAAAGCCAACATTAAGAGAAAACAAAGGCGAAATCGAAGCGTGTTTGGCTAATAAATTGCCAAACGTGGTAGAGCTTGGCGATATAAAAGGCGATTTGCATGTGCATACTAATTATTCAGATGGGTTAATGAGTCTTGAAGAAGTTATTCAAGAAGCAATTAAGCGAAACTATGACTATATTGCAATAACTGACCATTCAGTTTCTTCATATGTTGCAAATGGTTTAAGCGTGGAACGTCTTTACGACCAATTAAATGAAATTGATAAACTAAAGGATAAATACAAAGGCAAGATACACATACTTGCAGGCAGTGAAGTTGATATAAAGCAAAACGGAGAGCTTGATTTTAACGATAATGTGCTAAAGGATTTAGATATTGTTATAGCTTCCATACATCAGGGTTTTGCAAACTCAAAAGAAATAAACACAAAAAGGATTATTTCTGCTATAGAAAACCCATATGTAAACATTATTGCTCATCCAACTGGTAGACTCATTGGCCAAAGAGCACCATACGAGATTGATATTCAAAAAATTGCAGAATACGCTGCAAAACACAAAACAGCATTAGAAATAAATTCTTTTTATTTGCGCCTTGATTTAAACGATGAACATGCAAGATTGGCAAAAAATGCAGGTGCTAAAATATGTATTAATACAGATACACATACCAAAGAAAACTTAGATTATATGATTTATGGTGTTTTAACAGCTCAGCGAGGCTGGATAGAAAAAAGCGATTGTTTGAATACGCTAAACTATAGCCAGCTTAAGCAATTTCTTAAGAAGCACTAGATTGTTGTAATTTTTTGTTTGCTGCTTTTGCAAGTCTTGAAACCAATCGTGCAGCTTTATTTTTATGTATAACACCTTTACTTTTGATTTTATGTATTATTTTTTGTGCTTTTTTTAATTCTTCTTGTAAGTCTTGAACATTTTGACTATTTATAGCAAGCCTTGCTCTTTTTACAGCATTTTTCAGTCTCGTTCTATAAGACTTATTTCTAGCATACCTTTTTTTGTTTTGTTTAACTCTTTTTAGAGCCGATTTATGATTTGCCACAAACTACCTCCTTATAAAAACTACATAATTAATAGCATATCAAAATTGTAAAGTCAAATTTTAATTGTTAACATTATTGTTAAAAAGTTTTATAAAAAGCCTGAATTAGAATGACAGTTCCTGGTAAAACAAAGTCTGACTGAAAAGATACTCAATATTTTGTGGCAAATCTGGTTTTGCAATCAAAAAACCCTGTACTTCATCACAATTGAGCTCCTTTAGAGCTCTTAATTGTTCTTTTGTTTCAACACCTTCTGCGATTACCTTAAGATTTAAAATTTTTGATAGATTTATTATGGTTCTTAGAATCTCGAAGTTTTTTTTCTCAAACATTTCTCTAATAAAGGATATATCTATCTTGATTCCACTTAAAGGTATCTCTTTTAAATAAGACAAAGATGAGTATCCTGTGCCAAAATCATCTATAAAGATTTTTATGCCATTTTTGTTTAATATAGTGAGCTTATCTAAGTGTTTAATAAGTGTGTTTTCTGTTATTTCTATTTCTATCAAGCTTTTATCAATTTTAGAATTTTCTATTAATTCAACTACATTTTCTACAAAGTTTGGATCATCCAATTGGATAGGCGAAACATTAACAGCTATTTGTATGTTAAATCCCATTTTTTGCCATGCTATAATTTGATTTATTGATTGTTCAAAAATTTTGTAGCCAAGTTGTGTTATTAAATTTGTTTCTTCTAATAGTGCCATGAATTCATTTGGCAAAACAATGCCATTTTTTGAGTTCCATCTAAGTAAAGCTTCAACAGAATGTATATGTAAATCATTCAAAGATAATTTTGGTTGATAGAAAAGTATAAATTCATTGTTTTTTATAGCATTTTTGAGTTTGCTTTGAAGCTGAAGTTTTGCCTGGATCAGTATATTTGAGTCTTCTTGATAAAAGCTTAAAAACAGATTTTTCTTTTTTGCATCAACAAGAGCTATTTCAGCGTTTGTTATGAGTTTTTCCTGCGTATCTGCATCTGTTGGGTAAATACTAACTCCTATTGTAAAGCCAAGATTCATATCTATATCAAAAGATAAAGATTCTATTTTTTCTTCAATGGATTTTGCGATATTTAAAATTTCATCTTTGTTTGATGTACTTAAAATAAAGCCAAATTCATCACTACCGGTTCTTGCTGCATAATAGATTTTGTCCACTTCCAGGATTGCTTTAGCGACATTTTTAATTATACTGTCTCCTTTTATATAACCATATTTGTTGTTTATAGCCGTGAAATTGTTGATATCACAGATAATAACAGAAAAATTTTTTTTATGTTTTATAAAAGACTCAATTGTATACCCAAACATTATTCTGTTTGGTAAATTAGTTAAAGGGTCAAAAGATGACAAAAAAACAACCTTTTTCTTTTTTTCAATAAAATCTATTGCATATGCTATATCACTTGCTATTTCTTCAAATAAATTGATTTCTTTTTCATTAAAATAATCTATTTCATCTGAGTAGGCTTTTAAAACTTTTGAAGGACCTTGAGACTCCAAAATAGTTATAGGTACAGTTATTGATGAGTGGAAATTAGATTGTTTTGCCTGATTTCTCCATGGGCTCATTATAGGGCTTTTTTGTATATCATTGCACACAACGATTTTGTTGTTTCTAATTGCTATACCTGATGGACCACTGCCTTCTGGTTTGTCTTCTTCTATTGAAACAACGATGTTTCTTAAATACTTTTTATCCCCTGCATACGCTTTAGGTTTTATTGTTTTTGTTTTTGAGTCAACGCATCCAATCCATGCAAGCTTAAATTTGCCAAAATTAACAAGTATATTGCATACTTTTTCAAATAATGCATCTACATCCTGTATGCGAACAACCAGATTGTTTATTCTTGATAGTACTTCATAGAGTCTATTTAGCCTGATTAGAAGCTTTTCATTTTCAATACGTTTTGTTATATCTCTAAAAACTACAACCATTGCAGATTCATTTAGCATATTAACGCTTGCTTCAAGCATGAGAGGCTCGTTTTTTGCAGTTTTAAACTCCAAAATTTCAGTGATGCCTTTTTTTTGTTTGACAAACTTTTTAAATAATTCTTGATAGTAATCTTTTTTATTTTCTTTAGCAAAATTTAATATATCCTGATTAACTATATTTTTTGTTTTTAAAATATACTCGATAGATTTATTTGAAGAGAGTATTTTACGCGTATTTGTATCTATAACCAAAACGCCATCGTAAAGTTTATCAAAAATTGATTTTATTTCTTCCAGTTTAAGTTGTGTTTTTGAAACGCATTGCTTTGATACGGATAAACTTTCCTGCAAGATTGTTTTTAGTAAATTGTTTTCAAGTTGTTCTATGTTTTCAACCTTATGATCCAAAAAAACACCATGTGCAAAATCCAAAAATTCATTTACAAAACTCAAAAAATTTGCCGGATTGTCAAAAGAATCTAAATCAATTGTTTTGAGCTTATTGTTTATATATTTTCTTAGAATTTCTTTAGTTTTTTCATTGACATTTTTATTTTGAATTGTTTCACAGATATTGTAAAGTCTATTTAGTATCTCTTTATTAATATCTTTTAAATTAGAATCAAAGTAATTATTTGTCATTTAAAACTCTTAAACTATTTTCATATGTAATCTGAGCTATTTCTTCTGGTGGTAATTTTAGTAAATTGCTAAGTTCAAAAAGCGTATATTGTAGAAAGGATGGCTCGTTTGTGTGCCCGCGTTTTGGAACAGGTGCAAGATAAGGTGAATCTGTTTCTAATACCATATTTTTTAGCGGTACATGCTTTATGTTTTTTCTAATAAGTGAATTTTTGAATGTTACTATACCACCTATTCCCAATAGGTAATTACGATCTAAAGCAAGTTTTAAAAGATCAAAGTCTCCGCTAAAGCAGTGAATAATGGCTTTTAAATCTAATTTTGAACTTAGTATATCAATGCTGTCAGAAACCGCATCCCTTATGTGAATTGATACCCATTTATTGTGAAAGATTGCAAAGTCAAGTAAACTTGAAAATAGTATTTTTTGAGTTTCTTTAGGAGCGTAGTTATAAAAGTAATCCAAGCCAATCTCTCCTATGCCTATACATTTTTCATCTTTCAGGTAACTTTCTATGATATCTAAATCACCAATTTTAAACTCGCCTGCATGATGAGGATGAATCCCAGCAAAAAAGTATAAATTTTCATAATTATGTGTTAGTTTATATGCTTTTTCTATATCACTGATATATGATGTAGCAAGAAAAACTTTTTCAACAATACCAAATCTTTGAATAACTTCGTCTATTATATTATCAAATTCTTTTGATTGAAGATGGGCATGTGTATCTATGATTTTCATAAATCGACAAATCTTAGGCTTGTTAGTGTATGTTCCCTTATGCTTTTTATATTGGGTAGGTCTATTATTGTTTTGCCACCTTGAACTACATACTCAAGGATATCTTGCATGGATCCGCCACAAGAACATTCTTGGGTTTTGATAGTGTATGGCACTACTTTATCGCTAAAGCATTTTTTGCATCTAAAAAGGCTTTTTGATCCGGAATTTTTGCCTTTTTTAGCAATTGGTTTGCCTTCAATTTCTACAATATCCATAGAAAAATCAATTGTAGACGCACTTGATATGCTTGTGCCAACGCCAAAACCATCCACAACATCAACAAGTGGCTCAATTGTTTCTTCGTCAAGCCCACCGCTTGCAAATATTTTTACATTATCTGCGCCTCTTAAAGATAATTCCCAGCGGATTTCTTCAATAATGGCTTTAAGGTTTCCCCTTCTTGAGTTTGGAGTATCAAGTCTAATGCCTGATAATTTTTTTCCAAGAGCTTCAAATACCCTTAGAGTTTCAAACTTTTCATCGCCAAATGTATCGATTAGTATTATTCTTGGCACATTACTATCCATTGTTTCGTCAAAGTATTGAGCTGCACTAACTGTATCACCAGAAAGTAGCACAAGTGAGTGCGGTATTGTCCCGCTTGGTTGAATGTTTAATACATTTGCAGCTTGCACAGTAGATACACCATCACATCCACCAATATATGCAGCTCGTTCAATTGCAACAGCAATAGCAGGGTGCATTCTTCTTGCACCAAATGATAAAAGTTGTTTATCTTTAACCAATTTTCTAAGTCTTGCAGCTTTTGTTGCAACACCAGATTCTTGACATAAAAAGCCTAAAATAGCCGTTTCAAATTTTGCAAATTCACTATATAGACCCTCAATTTCAAGCACTGGTTCGTTTTCTCTAAAAATACTGCCTTCTTTAATAGCACGAATATTTAAATTTTTACCTTCAAGCAATTCCAAAACTTCTTCTAATCCAACAAAAATTCCCCATTTATAATTTTTTGGCAATTTTTTTACGCTAATTTCAGCTCTTACTTTTTTATCCAGACCCTTTACTTTAAGTGTATAAACAGTCCTATCAAAATATACATCTGTTACTTTTGCATTTAATATATCTTCTTTTGTTGAAATGAACAATTTTTACCCCCTTAATCTACAAACGCATTTAATATTAAGCCTATTATACTCATTATTATTGAGCCTGCAAGAGCACTAAAAAAACTTTCAACGACAAAACCTTTTACAATGTACGAGGCAAGGTAAAAAAGTAAAGCATTGATAATAAGCGTAAATAAACCAAGTGTTAAAATATTAATGGGAAGCGTCAAAATTATCAAAAATGGTCGTATGAATGTATTTAATAATCCAATTACCAAGCTTGCTGCAATTAGCGAAAATACACCTTCAACACGTAAACCTTTGACAATCATTACACTAATACCTAAAGCAATAGAATTAATTACCCACTTAATTATGAATATCATTTTACTTCCAAAAAACGGTTAATTGTAGAAAGCACCACTGAGTTTTTCTTTAATGCTTCAATGATTTTTACATAATAGAGTTCTTGAAGCCAAACAGGTGCCTTTAAGTCAGTTTTTTCAATCCATGCCCATGCCTCAAACTCAAGGCCGTATATGCTTTGTTTAATCAAAACACACTTTGGCGAGTATGTTTCATTGTCTAAAATATAATCTTGTTTCTTTAGTTCTTCAATAACAATTTCTTTAACCTTTTCAATGTCTGAGTTTATATCTACAATAAATGGTATTTTCAATTTTATTGCACCAGATGAATAAGTAGAATTTATAACTTTCGAATTTATAAAGTAAGAATTTGGCACAATAATATCAGTGTTGTCGTAAGCTTTGATAATTGTGGATCTTAATTTTGTCTCTACCACAATGCCCGATATGTTGTTTTCTGGTATGTTTATTATGTCTCCTGGTTTAACTAGCTGCTCAAATATGATTATGATACCAGAAACCATGTTGTTGGCAATATTTTGCAGTCCAAATCCTAAACCAACGCTTAGCGCGCCTGCAATTAAAGCTATGGTAGATGCATTGACGCCTATAAATGTTAATGATATGGCCAAAATCACTATTACGATAATATATGATCCAAGTGTTTTTAAAATTTGAATATTTGCTTCACCTATAGATTGGCGAAGTTTAAGCTTTTCCAGGCTTTTTTTGTAATGTTTATCAAGCAAAAATCCTAAAAACAATAAGATGATTATTTTAAGTATCAATGATAAAGATAGATCAATTCCTTTGTACTCAAAGAATGAGTAATTTAATACATGTGAAACCTGTATGCCTATGTTTTTGAGAGATTTTGCAGCTTTGTTTAATGCATATATTGAGGGATTTTGTATATGCAGTAATATTTTTCTAATTGTATTGAGTTTATTTTCCAGTAAGCTTAAGTTTTGCTTGTATGTCATTAAATCAAGTAATGTTTGCTTAAAATACACAAAATAAGAAACTTGAGAGTTAGCTGTATAATTTGGTGGGGAGTAGTTGGTTATAAACTGAATGTTTGTATCAATTGAATTTTCAATTTTTTGTATTTCTTTTTGGATTTGTGTGTATACAGCTACAGCATGTGTAGAGTTTTTATTTTCTATAATTTCTATCAAATAACGCCTGATTTTTAGATCAATTATTGATATTGCTATGCCAAACAATTGATTTTCATTGTAGAGCTTTTGATTTTCCAATTGGGCAAGCCTGTTTTGCAGGTATGTAGAGCTAGTAGAAGAATGCATTATTTGAGATACTAAAAGCTGTATTTGAGTATCAAGCTGTATATTTTGAGAAACTATATTGTCTTGCATTTCATCGTAGTATTTCTCTTGTGATTTGATTTTTTCATTTATATTTTTTAAAGCGTATTTGTCCAGAGCAATTTTATGCGTTAAACTATTCATTGATTTGTATGAGTCATTTAGGAATTTATTTATATTGTCTATACTTTTTTTAGCCTGGTCAAGTTTTGCCTGTGTAATTTTATAGCGCAAATCTAAAAGTTCTTCGTCAAGCGTATTTTTTTGAATTGATAAAAATTCTTCGTTTAAAATTTTCTTTCTTTCACTTAAGTGTTGTATTGTTTTTTCTAAGCTATTTATTGTGTTGCTAAGGTTTGTTAAATAGTCAACAAAATTATTGAATTCATCAAAGTAAATGACTTTGGCTTTTAATAGACGATCCAGCTTTTCGTTATTTTGAACCTTTGGTTTTGTTGAGTAAAGGCTCTTTAGTTCTCTTAAAAGATCGATTTTTACATAAAGCTTATCCAATGTTTCTGGATCTTTTGTTTTGCTTATTTGGTTATAGGTTTGCTGTTCCATTTTGTTTATTGCAGCAATATTATCTGAGGACTTTTGTATTAAGCCAAATGAGTGTGAATTTATAGTTACCGTAAAGAATATTGCTAATATAAGTATTTTTAAGAAACTCATATGAAACTTATATATGAAAAACTTTTATGTGTCAATACTATTGACTTTTTGGAAGTTTTTATTACTTTATAGCAAGTGGTAGAAATGTTAAGATTTGGTGCGCTTGTACTGTGTGGGGGTAGATCTCAAAGAATTGGCAAAAATAAAGCTTACCTATTAAAAGATAATGAGCCATTTATAAGTATAATTGTCAATAGATTGTTAGAGATTTTTGAAAAAGTGGTAATTGCGGTTGACGAAACCCAAAAATATACACAAATTATAAATAATAGGGTAAAAGTAGTGGAGGATAAAAGAAATTATTATGGACCTATTGAAGGCTTAAGGCAAGGTTTAAAAATATCGCAAAAAGATTACATTTTTGTATGTGGGTGCGATATGCCAAACATTTCAAAAGACTGCATAATTGAACTTGCAGGTTATATAGATTACTCGTATGAGTGCATATTACCTTTTTTAGAAAAACCTCAGGTTTTACATGGTTTTTACAGTAAATCATTATATACCAAAATTGAGTCCGGTAGTTATTTTAGTATAAAAGGACTTTTGGATGATGTTAAAGTTAAGTATATATCAAAATTCAATTGTAATATAAAAGAATCGGTTATAAATATAAATACAAAAGAAGATTACATTAAGTTTTTAGGAGGAGCAAATGGATAAAACATCAAGTGATGAAATTTTTTCAAGCAGCCTTTTAGAAGAAGGCAAGAAAAAGGGCTACCTAACTTATGATGATATAAATAAACTTTTGCCAGATGAGATTAACATCGAAGAAATTGATGATTTAATGGATAAGTGCGATGATCTAAATATTGATATACTAGATAGTGAAGCAGATGCAAAAAAATTAAGCGCAATAGTAAAAGAAGAAGAACTTTTAGAAGAAGACACAGAAATCAAAAGTGCAATAAAAATGTATTTTTCAGAAATGGGTACCATAGATTTGCTTGACAGAGATGAAGAAATTGAACTTGCAAAAAAAATTATTGATGAAAAAAACACATTGCTTGAAACATTAATAGAGGTACCCTTTTTTAGTTCGGCTTTGGATGATTTAATATACAATGTAAGCAACAATATTATAAAGCTTAAAAATATATCAAATGCCCTTGATAGTTCTTTTGATGATGTAAAGCAAGAAGATGAAGAAGATTTTACAACTAAGCAGAAGTTTTTGATTGTTTTCTCAGAAATAAAAGAGACACTTAATTTGTATAAAAAAGAAAAAAAACCAGAATACAAGGAAAAAATCATTCGCAATCTTACTGAAGTTTCGCTCAATGATACATGTATTGGAAATATGATAGAAAGTTTTAAACAAAAAGTTTATAAACTTGAACAGACTCCAGAAAAAGATAAAATTTTTGACCAAATAAATAAACTTGAAAAAAGCAAGCTTGTAATTGAAAACGCAAAGCAAAGAATGATTAAAGCAAATTTGAGACTGGTTGTATCCATTGCCAAAAAATATTTAAGCAGGGGTTTGTCATTTTTGGATCTTATCCAGGAAGGCAATATTGGACTTATGAAAGCTGTTGATAAATTTGATTATAAAAGAGGTTTTAAGTTTTCTACATATGCTACATGGTGGATCAGACAATCAATATCGCGAGCCATTGCGGATCAAGCACGAACCATTCGTATCCCTGTTCATATGATAGAAACAATAAACAAGATTGTAAGAGCCTCAAAATTGCTTGTGCAGGAAAATGGTAGAGAACCAACCGTACAGGAATTGTCAGAAACCCTTAATGTGCCTGTTGAAAAAATCAAAAATATTTTAAAAATTGTAAAAGAACCTATATCACTGGAGACACCAATTGGCGACGAAGAAGATACAAGACTGGAAGATTTTATAGAAGATAAAAATGCTGCTTCGCCTCTTGATACAGTTATAGAAGCTGATCTTTCAGAAAAAATAGAAGCAGTGCTTGCTACACTAAGCGAGCGAGAACAAAAGGTTTTGCGTATGAGGTTTGGCATATCTACAGGCTTTGATCATACGCTTGAAGAGGTGGGTAGAGTGCTTGGCGTAACACGGGAGCGTGTAAGACAAATTGAAGCAAAAGCAATCAAAAAATTAAGGCATCCAAAACGCTCTAAAGCACTTGTGAGCTTTATTGAATGAGGCTTAATAGGTATTTGGCAGCCTGCGGGTTGGGTTCTAGGAGAAAGACTGAAGAATTAATTAAAAACGGTCTCATAAGCGTAAATGGAGAGATTGTAAGAGATTTTATAGATATTGATCCGCGAAGCGAAAATGTCTTATATAAAGGCAAACCTATAAAACTGCAAGACAAATTATATTTTGCCTTTTACAAGCCTCCTTTTGTTATATCAAGCCTTAAAGATGGGACACACAGGTGTATAGGAGATTTTTTTGGTCATTTAGATATAAGGGTTTTTCCAGTTGGGAGGCTTGATTACTTATCAGAAGGTTTGATTTTTGTAACCAATGATGGATTATTTGCTAACAAGGTTACTCATCCTTCAAAAAAGGTTAAAAAGACTTATCTAATAAAAACAAAAAAACAAATAGAAAGTAAACTATTAAATGAACTTTCAAAAGGGACAATACTTGAAGATGGATTTTTTAAACCATTATTTATTTCTTTTACAGAAAATAAATTATGGATAAAGCTTGTAATGGATTCTGGCAGGAATAGGGTTATAAGAAGGTTTTTTAAAAAATTTGATATTGGAATTGATGTTTTAAAAAGAATATCAATTGGTGGTATTAAATTAGGAAATTTAGCTCCAGGGGAGTATAGATTATTGGAAGAAAGTGAAATATTGCAATTGACACAAAGCAAATGATAGTATAAAATTCACACGAATTATAACTTTCCAATATGGAGGTGTTGGTGTATGGCTAATTGGTTTATTGCGTTTATTGCATTGGTGCTTTTGTTTGTAATATTTGCCGGTATGGTTATAGCCGCTAAATACCTTGCGCCACGTGAGTATGATAAGGAAAAGTATGATCTTTATGAGTGTGGTGCGCCTATGGTGAGTGAGTTCAGGTATTTTAATATTCGCTTTTATATTATTGCGATTATGTTTACACTTTTCGATATTGAAGCGATTTTTATGTATCCATGGGCAGTATATTTTGAAGAATTAGGTATTTTGGGTGTTATTGAGATGGGTTTGTTTATTATTATGGTATTTGTTGGATGGATTTATGCTTATAAGAAAGGAGCGCTTGTATGGGAATAGAGAATGCCTGGATTACTACAAAACTGGATAAGTTGGTTAGCTGGGGTAGGTATTCATCTTTTTGGCCTGTAACATTTGGTTTGGCATGCTGCGCTATTGAAATGATGGCAACAGGAGCTTCACGATTCGATTTAGATAGATTTGGTGTGGTGTTTAGAGCATCGCCAAGACATTCAGACGTTATGATAGTGGCGGGTACGCTTACAAAAAAAATGGCAATAGCCGCACGCAAAGTTTATGACCAGATGCCAAGGCCAAAGTGGGTTATATCAATGGGTAGCTGTGCAAATACAGGTGGTATGTTTGATTCTTACAGCGTTGTGCAAGGTGTTGATACAATAATACCAGTTGATGTATATGTTCCGGGGTGCCCTCCAAGGCCAGAAAGTTTATTATACGGTATAATGAAATTACAGGAAAAGATTAAGAAAGAAGGGTCGATGAATACATAATAAGGAGTTAGCAATGGATGGTCAAAGCGTTGTAGAGTTGGTTAAGGGTAAGTTTGGTGATGGTGTTTTGGAAGCAAGTGAGTTTAGAGGCGAGTACAGCATCCTTGTTTCAAGTAATATTGCTCACGAATGTCTAAAATATTTGCATGATGAGTTGAATTTTGAGTATCTAGTATTTGTTACTGCTGTAGATTTTGGCATTGATGCTGAATATAGATTTCAAGTAGTTTATGAGCTCAGATCTCTTTTACATAAGCTTCAGATACGTGTTAAAACCAATATAAAAGAAAATCAAGATATAGAAAGTGTTGTGGATATTTATAAATCTGCTACATGGGACGAAAGGGAAACCTATGATATGTTTGGTATAATATTTAGAAATCATCCGGATTTAAGAAGAATTTTAATGCCTCAGGATTGGACAGGATATCCATTAAGAAAGGATTACCCTCTAAAAGGCAGACCAGAAGACGATGATTGGCTGGATAAGCATTTACCGCTTGGTCAACTAAAAAGGCCAAGGCATACAAGAAAGCCTTTTAGTTTAGTCCAAAAATAGGAGTTTAAAATGAACAAAACTTATGTTGTTGAAAACGAAAGAGAAGTCATTGTAAATATGGGGCCACAACACCCATCAACACACGGTGTTTTGAGGTTTGTTGTAAAACTTGATGGTGAAAAAATCGTTGAATCGGATCCTGATGTAGGATACTTACACCGTGGTTTTGAAAAATTTGCCGAAAACATGACATATCAACAATTCATGCCATTTACTGACAGGCTTGATTATTTAGCTTCAATGAACAATAACTTTGCCTATGCAATGGCTGTGGAAAAATTGCTTGGTATAAGCAGCCAGATTCCAAAAAGAGCTGAATACATCCGTGTAATCATGGCTGAGCTTGGAAGGATTGCGTCGCATTTGGTTTGGCTTGCTACACATGCTTTGGATATTGGCGCTATGACAGTATTTTTATATTGTTTTAGAGAAAGAGAGTATATACTTGATATGTATGAGATGGCATGTGGCAACAGGCTTACATATAATTATATAAGAATAGGTGGAGTTGCACGTGATTTGCCAGATGGATTTTTAGACAAATTAAAAGAATTTGTAAAACTTTTTCCTTCAAAAGTAAAAGAATACCACACTTTGCTTTCAAAAAATAGAATATGGCTTAAGCGTACAAAAGGTATCGGTTATATTTCGAAACAGGATGCTATTAACTGGGGAATTGCAGGCCCTTGCACAAGAGGTTCCGGTATTGATTGGGATTTAAGGCGTGATATGCCATACTCAGTTTATCCTGAGCTGGATTTTGAGATACCAGTTTATCATAATTGCGATGTGTACGATCGCTACCTTGTGCGTATGGACGAAATGATTCAGTCCAATAGGATTTTAGAGCAATGTATAGAAAAAATTCCAGATGGACCTGTAATGATGAAAGATAGCCCATATGTATGGGATCCAAAAGAAGACATAATGAAAAAAAATTATGCTTTAATGAAACATTTTGTAAAGGTTGTTCAAGGCATTAAGGCACCGCCTGGAGAGACTTATTTTGGCGCTGAAAACCCCAAAGGTGAATTAGGATTTTACATTTACTCCAACGGTGAAGGTGTGCCTTATAGGATGAAAATCAGATCACCATCTTTTATAAACTTAAGTGCCATGCCAGTTATGTTAAAGGGGCATTATATTGCGGATATTATCTCTGTAATTGGTAGTTTGGATTTTGTTTTTGGCGAATGCGATAGGTAGAGGTGAATTATGGAAAAAAAAGTTAAAATTAAAATAAACGGAAAAGAATTTGAAGTGGATAGTGAAAAAAGTATTTTACAAGCAGCAAGAGAAAATGGCATCTATATACCAGCTATTTGCTATTCTGATAGGTTTGGCGCCATTGGTGCCTGTAGAATATGTGCAGTTGAGATTGCTGGCATGAAAAAACCCATGTTATCATGTGCAGCAAAGGTAAAAGATGGTATGGAGGTTACAACTAACTCTCCTGTACTGGATCAGCTAAGGAGAGAGATAATTTATGAGTGGGACACATTTCACCCGCTTCAATGCGGTGTCTGCGATAAAAGTGGTGAGTGTGAGCTTCAAAATATAAATTACGAATTTAATATAACAGAAAACCCAAAAGAGGCTCAAACAGACCCGCTTAGCATACCTCAAGGCACAATACACTATGAATGGAAGATTATCCATCATGATGCAAATCTTTGTATTCAATGCAGAAGGTGCGTGGCAGTATGCGACAAGGTAGTTAATTTTGGTATTTTAGCTTTGGTAAAAAAAGATGGAGATAGAAAAGAGATTGATACAAAAGATGGTAAACCTTTAGATTGCGAGTTTTGCGGTCAATGTGTGAGTGTCTGCCCAACTGGTGCAATGTCTAGCAAGTTATTCAAATACAAAGCCAGAGCATGGGAAATGGAAAAGGTTCCCACAACTTGCGGTTTTTGTTCTTCTGGGTGTCAGATGGATTTAAATGTTAAAAATAATGAGATCCTAAGAGTAACAAGCGAAGAATATACTCCGAATATGGCAAACCTTTGCAATTTGGGCAGGTTTAATTATTCTGTTAGTAAATCAGATAGACTTATTAAGGATTACTCATTAAATTCAAAAACGCTAAATCAGGAAGCAATGTTATTAGAATTATCTCAAATTTTAAAAAATACACCAAAAGAGAAAATTTTTGGTATAAGTGGCGCAAGAGAAACGCACGAAGACAATCTTGCATTTAAAATGTTTTTTAACAATACATTGTCAAATAACAACATAGATAGTCTATCGTCTACCCATATAGGTAAACTTTATAAGTACTTGCCTCAAAGTGTAAATACACTTTATGATTTTTCGGATATTTCTGATGCTAATCTTATAATATGTTTTGGCGGAGATATTGCAAACGAGATGCCACGTATTGACTGGTCTATAACAAGGGGTGCAAAACTACTTAAAACTTCAAAAGTGATAAGTGCCTACTGGAAAGATACAAAGATTGACACGCTTGGTTCTATACCGCTAAGGTATGAACCCGGAAGGGAACTTGATTTTTTAACTTCTTTTGCGTTCGCATTAAAATCTGAAGGATATGGTGCAGGGCTTGATGGTCTTGATAGTCTTACAGGTAGCGAATTTGATGTTTCAAGTATAATGGAAGAAGTTAAAAAAGCTTCAAATATAGCTTTTATTGTGTGTCAAGAAGCGCTTGAGCGTTCAAATGGCGAAGAAATTGCAAAAGCTGTTTCCAATATCGCTCTTTTACTTAAAGATAAGATAAAAGTTTATGCATCAAGTAAATACAATAATGCATTTGGTGCTTTGTACAATAATTACGGTTCATCTAATGAATTTAGCATCCAAAGACTACTTGAATTTGCAAAAGAAGGTAAAATTGAAACATTAATATTGCTTAATGCAGATTTGTTTAGTTTTTTGAGCGATAACGAGGCTAAAATAGTAAGGGATAGTGTAAAAAATATTGTTTTATTCGATACTTTTGAAAGCAAAACTTCTCTTATAGCAAATGCAATTGTGCCAGTACCTTTTTTCACCAGCCAAAGCGGTACCTTCATTAATGCAGAAGGAAGGGTAAATAAGATAAATAAAGCAATAGAGTGTAATGTACCTTGCGCATGGGAGTTTTTATTTAAACTATCAACTAATTTGGGATACAACCTTTCAAGTGCAAAACTACAATTAAAAGATAAGAAAATTACTCTAAATGGTCCTGCAGATAAAATTTATACAATAAATACAAATTCTAGTGTTAAAGGTGATGGTGAATTTGTATTTATAGCAAACTATTCTAAATTTAGGACTTCTGTTTACTCTGGTTATGGTGAGGGAGCTAAGCTGGCACAAAGTCAATCAGTTTTGCATATAAGCAAAGAAGATGCTCAAAGGATTGGCTTAAATGATGGTGATTTCGCAAGTATTGAAGCAAATGGAGCGTCAATAGCTCTTCCTGTAAAAATTGATGAACAAATGCCAAAGTCCGTTCTTGCTGCACAATTATGGTTTGAAAACACCAATCCATACAATATAACGGGAGGTTTTAATAATTTAGTAAGAGCTAACCTTACAAAAGCTCAAGGGGGATTAAAATGATAGAAGTAATAATTGGTATTGTTAAATTAATATTGCTTGTTGCAGTTTTAAGTGTGTATGTTATGTATGCTACTTGGTATGAAAGAAAAGTTATAGGGCACATGCAACAGCGCATTGGACCAAAAAGGGTTGGACCATACGGTTTACTTCAACCTTTAGCAGATACAATTAAGAGTTTTTTTAAAGAAGATGTTATACCAGCAAGGGCAGATAAACCTCTGTTTTGGTTAGCTCCTATTTTAGCGCCTACTTTTCCATTTGCTGCTGCGGCTGCTATACCGTTTTTCCCGCCAATTGAGCTTTCAAATGGTACAATGTTTTACTTTAGCGTATTTCATTCCAATGTGGACTTACTATACATTTTGGCAATGATGGGTTTATCTAGTTTTGGTGTTATGCTTGCAGGTATTGCATCAGGTGGTAATAAATATTCATATTTTGGGGCTCAGCGCGAAATTGCACAAGTTGTAAGTTACGAAATAATTTTGGCCCTTGCTTTATTAAATCCCATACTTATGGTACAATCACTTAATTTAACAGATTTTGTAACTTTCCAACAACAGCATTTATGGTTGATTTTCTATCAGCCTTTTGCATTTGTAGCATTTGTAATTGCAATGGTAGCATCTGCTTCAAGGGTGCCTTTTGACTTACCAGAAGCCGAAAATGAACTTGTAGCAGGTTTTAATACAGAATTTACTGGACTTAAAATGGCTATGTTCTTTTTTGGTCAATATGTAACTATATTTGTAGTATCAGCTTTAGCAGCAATAGTATTTTTGGGCGGATGGAGTGGTCCTGCAATACTGCCTGGATTTGTCTGGTATTGGCTTAAAGTACTGTTATTTATATTTATGTTTACATGGTTTTGGGGAACATTTCCTAGATATAGGTATGACCAGTTAATGGATATAGCCTGGAAAAAACTACTACCTCTTCTAGTACTGAATATACTGTGGACAGGATTTGCACTGATAGTGCATATGCCTATAATTTAAGGAGGTTGGTATGTTATTTAAAGATTTACGAAAAGGTTTAAGTGTTACATTAAAATATCTATTTACGCATGCAGTAACTTGCCAGTACCCAACTCAAAGGCTCAATGTGCCAGAACGTGGCAGATGGCTACATGCTCTTAATTTGCACGAAGAAAGTCAAAAGATTAAGTGTATTGATTGTGGACTTTGCGAGGAAGTATGTCCGTCAAAATGCATAGAAATAATACCCACAGAAAACGAAGATCATACAAAAAGCCCGGCAATTTACAATATAGATCTAGGTAGATGCTGTTTTTGTGGTCTTTGCGTTGAGGTTTGTCCAGAACTTGCAATATCTATGAGCGATAAATACGAACTTGCAGGATACGACAGGGAAAAATTTGTTTTTACCAAAGAAGACTTGATCAAAGTTGGGATAGAATATAACAATAAATTGCAAAAGAAAGAAGGTGCCCTATGAGTGTGGAAATAGTAGTTTTCGCAATTTTAGCATTAATGGCAGTTGGTGGTGGTTTTGGTATAATTGTAACAAAAAATCCATTTAGAGCCGCAATGTGGATGGTATTATCATTTATTGGCTCTGCTGGACTTTTTGTAATGCTTGATGCAGTATTTATCGCAATGCTTCAATTAATAGTTTATGCTGGTGCTATTACTGTAATGATAGTAATAGCAATGTATACAATGGACAGGTTAACTATTGCAAGCTTAAAAAGATTTAACAACCAAGCGTATTTTGGCGCATTATTTGGTATTGGTATACTATTGGATTTTATTGTTATAGCAGCAAAGCTTAAAATAAATACAGCACAGATGGGTAAAAATCTATCAATTGCAGGTAGTAATGTTAAAGCTATTGGTGATGTGCTTTTTAAATCATATTTGTTGCCTTTTGAGATAACTGCAATTGTGCTTTTAATTGCGTTGTTTGGTGCAGTTGCACTTACAAAGAAGGATCTTTAGGAGGCAAAATGTTAGCTGCGTATATGTTTGTTAGTGTATTGCTTTTTGCAATAGGGGCCACAGGGGCAATGATAAGAAGAAATTTTTTAATCGTCCTGATGTCTTTAGAATTAATGATTAACGGTGCCGGTATGGCTCTTATTGTAATGTCATATTTTACTGGTAATATTTCGGGGCAGGTTATGTTTTTGTTTGTTGCAGCAGTTGCAGCAAGCGAAACTGCCGTGGGTTTGGCTATAGCTGCTATGATGTACAAAAATAAGAAGAGTGTAGATATAAATGATTATACTACACTCAAAAAGTAAAAGGGGAAAGATATGAAAACATTGGTGTTGCTAATTATTATCTGGCCTCTAATTGGTTTTTTAATCAATGGTCTATTTGGCAAATGGACCAAAAATTATGCTGGCATAATTGCGGCAAGTGCTTTGGGTTTAAGCTTTTTAAGTGCAGTTTACCCAATATGGCAGGTAATTTTGGGTAATATTTACGATTATGTTTATTTTACATGGATGCCTCTTGGTAAGTTTAGCGTTCCTTTTGGCTTAAGGATAGACTCTTTATCTGCTGTTATGCTTTTTGTTGTTACATTTGTTTCCTGGATGATACATATTTATTCAAATGGATACATGAAGGGCGATCCTGGATATGCAAGGTATTTTACCTACCTAAATTTATTTGTGTTTTCAATGCTTCTTTTAATTTTAGGTGATAGTTATTTACTGATGTTTGTTGGTTGGGAAGGCGTAGGCTTATGCTCATATTTGCTAATTGGCTTTTGGTACGATAAAAAAACAGCTTCAGATGCTGGCGAAAAAGCATTTGTTGTAAATAGAATAGGTGATGCTGGCTTTATAATCGGTGTATTGTTTATTCTATTTAATTTTCATTCTGTAACTTACGCAGATGTGTTTCCATTCGTTCATCAGGTATTAACACCAGAGACTGCGACCATTATTGGCCTTGCTTTGTTTTTAGGGGCAATGGGTAAATCTGCTCAATTTCCATTATACATATGGCTAACTGACGCTATGGAAGGCCCAACACCTGTTTCAAGTTTAATACATGCAGCGACAATGGTTACAGCTGGCGTTTATATGGTTGCAAGATCAAATGCAATCTATGATATGAGTCCTATTGCAATGGAAGTTGTAGCATCAGTTGGTGCATTTACAGCTTTTTATGCTGCAACTATGGCACTCACACACAAAGATATAAAGCGCATTTTGGCATACTCCACACTATCTCAGCTTGGATATATGTTTATTGGTGTTGGTGTTGGTGTATACTGGGCTGGAATATTTCACTTAATGACGCACGCGTTTTTTAAAGGCCTATTGTTTTTGGGTGCAGGCGCAGTTATGCACTCTATGAGAGGCTTATTATCAATTGATTTAATGGGTGGCCTTAAAAAGAAAATGCCCCAAACTGCTATTTTGATGGTTATTGCATCTTTAGCAATTGCTGGTATACCGCCTTTTGCAGGTTTTTTTAGCAAAGATGCAATCTTAGCAGGCGCGCTTGAGATGGGACATCCAATAATTTGGATAGTGGGTGAAGTTACAGCATTTATGACTGCTTTTTATATGTTTAGGTTTGTATTTACAGTATTTTATGGTGAAGAAAAAGTACCCAACTTGTATCATGAGCTGCATGTACATGAAGCACCAAAAGTAATGACGATTCCTATGTGGGTTTTGGGTGTGTTGTCGATTATTGGCGGTTGGGTTGGTTTGCACGTAAGTGGAGAAATACCTATTGAAGCTTTTATTGCACGCACTGCTCCAACGCTTGAAGTAGCAAATGAAGCCCACTATTCTGAAGCGTTTCTTATGGGTTTTTCTGCATGCGTGGGCTTGCTTGGTATATTTACAGCATGGGTTATCTACATCAAAAAATGGATTACAGCAGAGTCCATTGCAAATACATTTAAACCAATCTATACGTTGCTTGCTAATACCTACTATGTAGATGAGTTTGTGTATTTCTTTATTGTAAAGCCATTTTGGTGGGTGTCTGAGTTTTTCTTATGGAAAATTGTAGATGTAAAAATTATAGATGGCGGTGTAGATTTATTTGGATGGATATCAAAAAGAATTGGATGGCTGTTTAGAACGCTGCAGACAGGTTTTGTAAGCCATTACGCTTACTGGATATCAATAGGTGTGATGTTGCTTACTGGCTGGTATTTAGTTAGGATTATATAAGGTGAGGTGAAAAGATGAATCAACTGCATTTTCCAATTCTTTCAACTATAGTGTTTTTGCCTGTAATTGGCGCACTACTGGTTTCATTAATTGATAGCAAAAAAGAAACTGCAATAAGATGGGTAACATTTATAGTTTTGTTGCTTGATTTTTTGGTATCGTTACCATTGTTTTTTTACTTTAATTCTTCAACATACCAGATGCAATTTGTTGAAAAAGTACCATGGATTAGCTCTTTAGGTATGAATTACTATCTTGGCATTGACGGTATAAGCTTATTTTTAGTGTTATTGACTACATTCTTATCACCTATTGCTCAACTTTCTACTTGGAGCGGTATAACTCAAAAAACAAAAGAATTCAATATCGTATTATTACTTTTGCAAACTGGTATGCTTGGTGTGTTTGTATCTTTGGATATTTTTTTGTTCTATATTTTTTGGGAATTTCAGCTTATTCCAATGTATTTAATGATTGGTATTTGGGGTGGTCCAAATAGAGTATTTGCTACTATGAAATTTTTCCTTTACACATTTTTTGGTAGTGTATTTATGCTTGTTGCATTAATGGCACTATATTTCTTGCATCATGCATATTATCATGAATACACATTCAATATGGTAACACTAATGTCTCAACCTCTACCAGCAAACTTGCAGTTCTGGCTTTTTATTGCTTTTGCTTTAGCGTTTGCAATCAAAGTACCAATGTGGCCGTTTCATACATGGCTTCCATGGGCACACGTGGAAGCACCAACGGCTGGTTCTGTAATACTTGCCGGTATTTTGCTTAAAATGGGTACATATGGCTTTTTAAGGTTTAATTTACCTATGTTTGCATCAATGACTCACCAGTTTGTTGATATTATTTTGATAATTTCACTTATTGGTATTTTCTACGGCGCATTTGTGGCAATGGTTCAGCCAGATATTAAAAAGCTTGTGGCATATTCATCTGTGTCGCACCTTGGATACTCTATGCTTGGTATGTTTGCTTTAAGCGCAATTGGCATAGAAGGATCTATTATGCAAATGATTAATCACGGTATATCAACTGGCGCGCTATTCTTAATTGTTGGTATAATATACGAAAGGATGCACACAAGAAATATTTCAGAGTACGGTGGACTTGCATCTCTTGTTCCAATTTTCAGTGTTTTTTTTATGATATTTACGCTTTCATCCATCGCAGTTCCTGGAACCAATGGATTTATAGGCGAATTCATGGTTTTATTTGGTACATTTGAGTCTCACAAAGTGTTTGCCATTATTGCTGCTTTTGGCGGGTTATTTGCAGCTGTTTATATGCTTACAATGTTCAAACGCGTGGTATTTTTAAAACCTCTAAATCCAAAGTTGTTAAAACTGACGGATTTTAACTTAAGAGAATGGATTTACATGGTACCGCTCGTTGTGTTTGTATTCTGGATTGGAATTTATCCCAATACATTTTTATCAAAAATGCATGCAAGTGTTAACCATTTAATAGAGCAAACTAAAATTACAAATGTAAATCCAAATTTAAACGGTAAGGTTTCTTTCGATAATAAAGTAATAATTAAAAAAAGTGGACTCAAGGGGTAGAGTATGAATTTTTTAGCATATTACAGTATAAACGATCTAATAGCCATAGCTCCACAGTTGATTTTGACCATTTTTGGGTTTATTGTAACGCTTGTTGATTTATGGCTTCCAAAAGGTGAAAAAAGTGCAAACGCATTTATTGCTTTAATGGGATTTATACTAGCTGGTATCGTAAGTGTTATGATGTTTGATACAGGCACAACAAGTGCGTTTGTTGGTATGATCGTAACGGATAATGCTTCGCTTTTTATCGACCTTGTTATAATTATTGCAGGCATATTAGCTATTGCAATGAGCGTTAATTTTGTTGACAGAGAAGATATAAATATCGGAGAATACTACTCAATTATACTATTTTCAAGCGTTGCCATGATGTTTTTTGCTTCTACCTACAATCTTATTGTAATGTTTATAAGCGTTGAGACACTTTCTATTGGTATGTATATCTTGACGGGATTTTTGAAAAATAAGTCAGAAAGCATTGAAGCAGCAATGAAGTATTTTATACTGGGTTCTTTTGCTTCTGGTTTTTTAGTGCTTGGTATTGGTATAATGTATGGTTTGTTTGGCAGTGTAGATTTAAATGTAATAAGTGCAAGTTTAACCAAAGCAGCTGCTATTTACAAAGCTTTGGGTATACTAGCATTCATGCTGATTTTTATAGCTTTTGGGTTTAAAATAGCTGCATTTCCATTCCATGCGTGGACACCTGATGTTTATGCTGGAGCACCAACACCTATGAGCGCATTTATGTCAGTTGCTCCAAAAGCTGCTGCAATTTTAGCTCTAATGAGGCTTTTAATCGTAGGTATGCACCCAATCCAGATTGAGTGGACGCAAATGCTATGGATAATAGCAGCAGTGACCATGACATTTGGTAATACAGTAGCACTCTGGCAAAAAGATTTAAAAAGACTGCTTGGTTACTCAAGTATATCTCATGCAGGCTATATGCTTGTAGGTATTACTGCAGCAAATAGCCTCGGATATGGTGCAGTATTGTTTTACTTATTTGGGTATTTATTTATGAATCTGGGTGCTTTTTCTGTAGCCGAATTTATAAGCAAGAAAGGTGATACAAATACAGAGATTGCAAACCTAAAAGGTATAGCCTACAAATACCCGCTAATTGGTGTTGCAATGCTTATATTTATGTTTTCGCTTGCAGGTGTACCACCAACTGTGGGCTTTATTGGAAAATACTACCTATTTTCTGCAGCTGTGCAATCTCACCTTTACTGGCTGGCAATTATTGGCGTTATAAATAGCGCAATTTCTGCATACTTTTATTTGAATGTAGTTGTAACAATGTACATGAAAGGCGATACAGAGGGTGAGTTTAGTATACTTAACTCTGGTTTGCTTAAAACTACGATATTAATTGGTGCTGTTGGCACAATCATTTTTGGAATATTTCCAAGCTATATTTTGAGCATTGCTTTGCACTCTGTGGCATTTTAATTTTTGGGGCGCTAACGCTTCGGGATGATACCCCTCGTCATTTTTGAAGCGTTAGCGAAGAACCACACACGCGCAGGGTGACCTAACCGTCATTCTAAAGGAGCGCAAAGCGTCCGAAAGAATCTCAAGTAGATCCTTTGTTTCACTCAGGATGACTGCTTACTTTTTTTAAAAAAAACTTGACAAATTAAATCATATACCGATAATGATAAATAAGAATATAATACATGCGGAGGTATATATGAAAAGGTCAAAAAATGCAGGCTTTACTTTAATTGAGCTTGCGATTGTGCTTGTGGTAATTGGTTTGATTATAGCAGCAGTGCTTAAAGGTGAGGATTTAATTCAGAACGCAAGGATGCTAAATTTCGTAACAAACCCTGTTCAAAAAGCACAGGTTGCAGCAATGGCTTATTATGACAGGACAGGTCAGTTTCCTGCAATGACAGGAAGTACTACTAATGATAGTAAGCCGCTTCTTGAGATGTATAACGCAGGAATTGACGGCGTACTTGATTTAAACAATCCGTTTACAAAAGGCAGTACTCAACTTGGAATAGTGTTTTCAAGCATAAAGGATAGTACTAGTGGTGCTACATATCCTGTTATTGTAATTACTCCAGTGACAGTTAGCGGTACAACTGTTAGTGCATCTACATGGACACCATCTGCTATAGGTTATGCAAATTACTTAAAAAGCAAGATTGATGGCAATAGTTCAAGCTGGTCAACTGGTAGTGTAAGGTTTATTAATACCACTCCTACATTTACGTTTACACTTTTATCAAATGAAATTACAGGCGTTACTACCAATACTTATGATGGTTATGTTACATCTGCTTTATCTGCTGCTTTGACGAATTCAAGTACTTATACTACACCGACAGCTAACACTACAACAGGTACTCTTCTTTACTTCTACAACCAGCAGCCACATTAAAATTTGATTTTTAGCGGTGCAAACTTTGCGCCGCTATTTATATTTTATGAAAAAAGGCTTTACTTTAATTGAGCTTGCCATTGTGCTTGTTATAATTGGTTTATTAATTGGCGTTGGTGTAAGTTTGCTGCCTGGGCTTATAGCTCAGCAAAAATATACGCAAAATCAAAGCCTTATAAACCAAAACTACAATACGCTTATTGGCTACATTATGGCAAATGTCAAATTGCCAATGGCTGCATCAAACACAAATGGCACTGCTTCAAATCAAAACATAGGTTACCTGCCATATACTACAATAGGTGGGCTCCAAAAGGATGCGTATGGCAATACATTTTACTATGCGCTAAATACAAGAACTTTAAATATTTCTATAAATGGCGCAAACCCAACAAGTATGAACCTTGCAAATACAAGCAGTATACAAAATTTTTGTGCAGTGCTTTATGCTCTAAATTATTATTATGCTCAAAATCCTACGCTTAGCTCAAGCGATGTTAGAACAATCAATGCTCCAAATGCTACACCTGTAATGGACGCTTTTGTTATCATATCAAGCGGTGCAAACAACAAGCTTGATAGTCCAAATACAATTACAAACTCAAATGGAGTTTTTGCAAGCCAGCAATACCCACTTTCAAATACTTACGACGATAGTGTAATGGCATTATCCATAACAGATGCAATTGGCAAGTTTTGCACAAATTACACCTACAGCGGTAGCTGCAGTGGCACAACTTGCACTTTAACTTCATCATCACAGCAACAGCCACCACAGCAAAATCAGTTAACATTAACGCCACCTTCTGGCTATACTTTTTCATCCGGTTCAGGAACTGTATCTGTAAGTGGCGGCTCATCACCATATACTTGCACGGCAACTACAAATTCTGTGTTTTGTCAGGCAAGTTGCAGTGCAAATAATAAATCTGTATCATTAAAAAACATATTGGCAGGTTTTGGATTACTTGCACAGCAAATATAACTTTTACAGATAAAAATGGACTTGTAGGCAGTGGTGTCTATTATTATTAACCATGGCTAAAAAGCGCTTAGGAGAATTATTAAAAGACGAAGGATATATTAATGATAATCATATAAAATTTGCCCTAAAAGAACAGAAAGCTACAGGTGAGCTTTTAGGAGAAGTTTTAGTCAGGCTTGGCATTGTAACAGACAGAGAAATTGCTCAAAGCTTATCAAAACAGTTTGATTTGCCATTTATTGATATAAAAGAAATTAAGCCCGATGATAATGCAATGAAGCTTATAAACCTTAATTTTTGCAGACAGCATAAGGTGCTTGCTTTTGAAAAAAAGGACAACACTTTAAATATTGCTATTGCAAATCCAGATGATGAACGGCTTTTTGACCTAATATCTCGCATTACCACATTAAAGCCAAACTTTTATATAGCAAGTCAAAGCGAAATACAAGAAGCAATTGAAACAAATTATTATCTCTTAGAGCACCCCATAGAGCAGGATATAGAGCGCGTTATAAATGTAATTAGGTCAAACCCCAATGCAGATATAAATATGGAAGATTTTACACGCTCAATTTTTATTTTAGCAATAAATATGCGCTCAAGCGACATACATATAACGCCTACAGATAAAAGCCTGCATATACATTTTCGCATAGATGGTGTTTTGCAACTGGTATACTCTATGCCACAAACACTTGCAAATCGTTTTATATCAAACATAAAAGTAAGATCAGGTATGGATATATCAGAGCAAAGAAAACCGCAAGACGGGCGCATTAGCTTTGAATTTTTAGGAAAAACTTACGACATGAGGGTTTCGACTGTAAGAACAGTTTATGGTGAAAATGTTGTTATAAGAATATTAGGTGCAAGCTCCAGTTTGTACTCTATGCCTAATTTGGGTTTTGACGATAAAGATCTTGCAAAACTGGAAATAGCATTTTCAAAACCTTATGGTATTATACTGATAAGCGGTCCAACAGGTTCTGGCAAAACCACTACACTTTATGCTGCACTGCGCCGCATAAATGCTTTGGAAAAAAATATAATGACAGTAGAAGACCCAATTGAGTATAAATACCCAATGGCACGCCAGACGCAAGTAAATGAACTTGCAGGGTATGATTTTTCTAGTGCTATAGTATCATTTATGAGACAAGATCCAGATGTAATACTGATTGGCGAGATTAGAGATGCAAAAACAGCCCAAATGGCAATAAGAGCCTCTATGACAGGACACCTGGTATTGTCAACTATTCATGCAAATGATTGCATAGGCATTATTCCAAGACTCAAAGATTTAGGTGCAGATAGCTTTTTGATTGCAAGCTCTGTTGTTGCGCTTGTGTCCCAGAGGCTTGTTAGAAAGCTTTGCCCTTTTTGTAAGCAAGAAGTTGAAACATCGCGTGAAGATATGGAGTTTTTAACCATTGATAAACCAATTAGTATATATAAAAAACATGGTTGTCCAAAATGCAATTTTACGGGTTATATAGGGCGTACGGTAGTTTCTCAAATTTTGCTTATAAATGATACAATAAGAAACCTAATAGCGCAAGACGAACCCCTTTATAAAATAGAAAAAGAAGCTTATGAAAGCGGTATGCGCACACTTTTAGATGATGCAAAAAGAAAAGTACTGCAAGGTATTACAGATATTGACGAAGTGTTAAGGGTATTTGGTAGATGAAGTACAAGGTTTGGGTTATTGATAGCGAAGGTAATTTAGCAGTGCGCATATTTATTAGCCCATCTGAAGAAGCTTTATTAACAAGAATAGAAAGGGAAAATTTAACGCCAATAAAATTTAAACCTATAAGGTTTTCTTTTTTTGAGCCAAAAATCAAACGTAAAGAAATTATAGAGTTTTGCAATAATTTGTCTTTAATGTTGGGCGGTGGTATATCGCTGCTTGAAGCATTGGAAGAATTAGCTATAAATACAAAAAATAAGCGTTTTAAACTCATAACAGAAGAAGTGATTTTTGATATTAGAGAAGGCATGAGTTTTTCGGATGCACTAAAACGCCACAAGGTTTTCCCAGAGGTGCTTATACATTTAGTTAGAATTGGAGAAGAAACAGGAACACTTTCGGGCGTTTTAAAAGATGCAGCAGAACATTTACAAAAGATTGATGATATTATATCAAATACAAAAAGGGCTCTAATGTATCCATTGTTTGTTAGCTTTTCTATGTTTGGAGCTGCAGCTTTTTGGATGTTTTATGTTTTGCCTAAATTAACTGCTGTGTTTAGCACAATGGGTTTGAAGTTGCCTTTGCCTACGGTTTTGCTTATAAAAAGTGTGGCTTTTTTGAATCATTATTGGTGGATTTTTCCTTTAGTGTTTGGTATGTTTTTTGTTGGTTTTTTCTTGCTAAAGTTAAGTGAAAAAGGGAAATTTTTTTTAGATTCTGTCATGTACAAAATGCCAATTTTTGGCACACTAATTTTAACAAGCAACCTTGCATTTTTTTTTGAGTATGAAGCATTGCTTTTGCGTGTAGGCGTATCAATTACAAACTCGCTTGATATAATAAAAAAAGCTTTTAAAAATCTTGTATTTAAATCTGCTGTAGAAAATACGAATGAAAGTATTAAAAACGGTATGGGACTAAGTGAATCTTTTAGAAAAAACAAAATATTTGAACCTTTTATTATACGAATGATATCAGCTGGTGAAAAAACGGGCGAGATTGACAAACAGATGAGCTATATTGCAAACTCATACTATACAAAAGTTAATCGTATGGTAGAAGTAATGGAAAAAACAATAGAGCCAATAGTATTAACAATTGCTGGTGTATTCTTTTTTATCATTGTGCTAGCTTTAATTGTTCCTGTATATCAGCTTGTATCTAAAATGGGAGCTGTTAGGTGAAGCAAGAAGTGCTTGATTTTTTTAAGTTAAGTGATGATCCATTTAGATTAACGCCTGATTTAGATTTTTACTTTCCAAGCAGATCGCACACGCAGATACTTGATATATTAAAGTATTTTTTTGAGTCAAATGAAGCTTTTGCAGTAGTTGTTGGTGAAGTAGGATGTGGTAAAACCATGCTTATTAGAATGTTGCTTGAAAACATACCTGAAAATTTTGAAACAGCAGTTTTAATATCACCAATTTTGCAGCCAAAAGAGCTTATTTTAGCAATTTTATACGATTTGGGCGTAAAAACTGATAGTGAACTTAACCTTGATGTGCTTTTGAGGCAATTTCAAGATTATCTTATACAACTTTCTCAAAATAGAAAAAAATTAGCAATTATTATAGATGAAGCACAAGACTTGCCTAATGAAACACTTGAACAATTGAGATTATTATCAAATATAGAAACAACAAAAAACAAATTAATGCAAATTTTGCTTGTAGGCCAACCAGAGCTTAATAATAAACTTTCAAGCTATACTATGCGCCAGTTGAGGCAACGCATAAGCATTTATGAATCTTTGGATCAATTATCTAAGCAGGAAGCTTTGCATTATATTTTATTTAGATTATCAAAAGTCCAAAAAGGCGATCTGTCTTTTACAAATGTTGCGCTAAAAACTATTGCAAAAAGCTCACTTGGGATACCAAGGCTAATTAATACAATTTGTTCAAGATCGCTTTTTATTGCATATTCACTCAATACAAATAGAATAAATTTTGCTATTGTTAAAGAAGCTTTGCAAAGCTTAAATATAAAACTTAGGTTTGGTTTTTAAATGAAAAAACTACTGTATTGTTCAAAAAAAGGTATAAAAATAGTATCATATAAAAATGGGAAAAAATTTGAGATATTGGATATTAAAGAATCTGATATAGAAACTTTGCCTGAATTTATTAAACCAAAAGACATAGTTAGCTTAGCATTTGAATCTAATTTGTATGTAGATACAGGTGAATTTATAAGCTTATCAAAGCTTGCAACTCATGCTTCAATAAAAAATACAGTAAGTAATCTGGGTATTTTTGGTCAGGATTTTGAAATCAGTTTCAAAAAACTAAAGCCGATAGATAAAACAAAAGCAATATTTTATTATGTAGTGGTAAACAAAGATAGTTTTGATTTTATAGATAGACTTGATTGTACAATTGAACAGTGTGTGCCTGTTGAAATTGCAATTAAAAATTTATTTTGTAATCAATATGCAAATCAGTTGCCTATTTTGGCAATAATCGAAAAAGATGAATTTATCATAACTATTGCCTTTGACAAAGATAGATTGTTAAATGCAAAAAAAATTCATAAAGAAGGTTTTGGCACTGAAACTCAAGAGTTAATTCAGTATATAGAGCAAATTGTATCGCAATACAGTGTAAAAAATATTTACTGCTTAGGTTCAAAAGAATTGATTGACAATTTACAAAATGCAAATATTAAGGTTAGTGCACCAACTTTTAAATTTGATAGCAAGCTTGAATTAAACGATTATATTGAAGTATTGGGTTTGCTTTATAAAAGCGATATTAATTTTCTAACGCCCAAACATAAAGAAAACTATGAAACATTTAAACACGCTCAAATTGCTAGTAAACTTTCGATTGTTGTTTTGATAGGTGGGGTTTTGATATTTTTTGCGGGTTTTATTAATTACTTTAAAATTTTAGATTTAACTAATCAGTTGAATGCTGAATTATCTTCATATAATAAAAGTTTAGGGTCAATAGATACAAACATCAATGCTACAAACATACAAAATAATATAAATTTGTTCATTAAATATCAAAAATTACCAAGATTAGACTCAATTTTAAGTGAACTTTCAACTTATAAATTACCTAACTTGTATTTTATAGAAGTGGATATTTCAAATGCTCAACCTGCAAACATTCAAAACGCTACATCAAATAATACGCTTGAAACTGTTAATTATACAATCAATATAAAAGGTTTGGTCTTTGGTGATCTAAAAAGTGCCAAAGGCGAGTTTAATGAATTTTTAAAAGAAGTTTCAAAAAATTATAAAATAAATGTATCTAACTTTTATTATTTGGATGGAAAATTGCTATTTGATTTGAGTCTTGAGGAAAAAAATGTATTATCTTAAAAAAGCTTTGTTGAGTGTTTTTATTGTATCTGTTTTTAGCAGTTTTTCGATAATATTTTATAGGTATACTTTGGCTAAGCTAAATATACTAAATCAAGCTATGTCAACTTTATCATCTTATCAAAACAAAATTTCTACAGTTAAGCAAAAATTAAGTGTGTTAAAACGTGACGAAAGTATCATTAAAGGTATAGACGCAAAATTAAAGACAAATTTTAAAATAAACTTATCAGAAAATAGTTTAATTAAGCTTGTTGAAGATATAGATAGTCTTTATAGTTCTGGTATGGTAGTTATAAAGGATGCTAAAATCCAGTCTTCAAATGGTACTTTAAATTGCACAATTGAAGGTTTTAGGTGGGGTTTATGAAGCCTCAGAGCATTACTGTTTATATACCTTTTTTTATAATTTTGTTGGGATTGATTTGGCCTATTAAACTTAATCCGTATAATATTTTATTGCCTGATAGTCTAAAAGATATTGAAAGTTTGAATATCCCAAGTATACAGGTAAAAAAGCAAATAGATACAAAACCACAAGAGATATTTCTTATAAATAAAAATGTTTTGACTCTACAGCCTAATACATTTGAGTTTACTATGCCAAAACTTACTATTATATCAAAAGATAAATACGGATATTTTTGTTTTTTAGATGGAAAATTTTATAGAGTTGGACAGTCAAGTGATGGGTTTAAAGTTTTGAAAATAGGAAGTGATTATGTTATCCTGCAAACACCAATAGGGAGGCAAACATTGTATGTTAAAATACCTTAAGTATATTTTGTTATGTTTTTTAGTAACGTCATGCGCTACAAGCAGAGAAATTGCGAAAAATGATTTTTCTATAAAATCTGAAACTCAAGATGTTACATCACCGCTACCAAATAAAATTATCTTTAAACCTCAATTTGAAAGCGTTTCACCAATAAATACCCAGTATATAAACTTGATTGTAAAAGATGCAGATTTTAAAGATGTATATTATACAATAGCAAAGGTGGCGGGTCTTAATTTGGTAATTGATTCAAACTTAGAAAGTATTACTCAAAAGCCAAAAACACAAAATATACAACCGCAAGCCAATTACCAGGCACTTTATAACCCTTATTATAATCCATACGTTCCAAATACGAGCTTTAATCAATCACCAAATTCTTCTTACTCGCCTCAATTTGTTGGTTTAAATCCATCTGTGCCGCAAAACCCAAATTCACTACAAGCTCCACAAAATCCCAATATTACAAAACCTATGCAAGCCCAAACCTACACTCAAGAAATTCAGCATTCTCAAAACCAACAGCAAATTTACTATGTACCTTTAGTCACTGTATCTTTCAAACATACACCTATTAAAGAAGCTCTTGATGCATTATCCCAATCTTTAAATTTGGTTTACGAAATAAAAGGCAAAACGCTTTATGTAAAAGAATTTGGTACAAAGATGTTTTATTTAAACTTTATAGCTTCCAAAAAACAGGCAAGCATAAGTGTAGGTGGCGATGTGTTGGGTAGTGCTAGCCAGTCAGCAGCAAGTGCAACGGGTGGTTCTGCTTCAACGCCTTTGACGGGAGAGTTCAAAATAACAGATTCTATTGGTACATCTTCTACGGATATTTATGCACAAATAGAAAATACGCTTAAAGCAATGCTTTCAAAAGAAGGTAAATACTCTCTTGATCCTTCCATTGGTCTTTTAGTTGTAAGGGATAGAGAACAGAATTTAAACTTAATTTCAAAATATATCCAAAATTTAAAATCACACTACGATTCTCAGGTACTTTTAGAAGTTAAGATCGTTGAGGTAAACTTAAACGATTCTTCAAGCTACGGCATAAATTGGAATGCTTTATTTAGAGCGGCAAATGGTCGCTTTACAGTGCAACAAAACTTATCTAATATACCACAAAATTCTCTAAATGCTCTAACATCAAATGCAAATTATCCGCCTGAAATTTATGGTCAGACTTTTCCTTTTAAACCAGGTATTTTTGGAACGGCACCAGGTGTTGCTACAAATAGTGCTTATATGCCCTCAGGTATAGCTGCAACTTTTAATACAAATAATTTCGGCGTATTGCTGGACGCTCTTGCTCAGTACGGTAATGTAAAGATTATCTCAAATCCACGCATATTGGTAACAAACGGTCAACCTGCTTTAATCAGTGTAGGCAAAAGCATATCGTATATTCAGTCTGTGCAGGTTACAACTACAACCGTAGCCGGTGGTACATCAACCACACAGCCTACTGTCAATTTAAATAGCGTGTTTGATGGCGTAATGCTAGGTGTAATTCCCTATATTAACAATTCAACAAACACAGTTAATTTAAGCATTACTCCTATAAAAAGCACTGTTTTGAGCCTAACGCCAACTACGATAGGTCAAAATTCATATACACTACCGCAGGTAAACCTTGAAGAAGCGACAACGCAGATTGCAGCCAAAAGCGATCAGATGATCGTAATAGGTGGTCTTATAAGCAAACAAATAAATAAATCAAATACACGTATACCTGTACTTGGCGACATACCAATTGTAGGTAATTTGTTTAAGCAAAACAATGAGTCCATAAGTAATGTTGAACTTGTAATATTAATAAAACCAATAATTTTAAGGACAGATTCTTCGGTAGTTAGAGGAGAAAGTGAGTAAACTATATGAGGCTTTAAAGAGGTTAGAGCAAGCAAAAAAACCACCTACCAATAATTATAATAAAAAACCAGACAAAAAAAACATAAAGTGGATCGTGCTTTTTTTTGTTTCAATTTTAGTTGGTAGTTTGCTTATTCATCTATCAGATTTTATTGGTAAATCCCCCTCTCAAAAAACGCAAAACGCAATAAAGATTTCTACACAAAACGAAACAAATTCTACAAACTCTACAAATCCAAAACTTTTAACAAAACAATTAAATGCTACAAATTCAACAAAAAGTCCAATTTTAAAGTCTGTATCAGAAAAAACTACAAATAAAAAAATTACAATTCAATCCAAACCTTCATATTCTCAACAGATTAGCACAACCAACCAAACAAAAACGGAGTCTACAAAAGAAAATCAATTAAAAAATGTTTTGCATTACCAGCAAGAAAAAGCAGAAAAACTTTCTAACTTAGCACTCAATATAAACAATAGTATAGAAAATGGCGATTATTATAGAGCAAAATTACTACTTAAAGAATATTTATCCATTCAAGAAGATCCTTTTGCCCTAAACGATCTTGCAGCAATATACATAAAAGAAGGACAATATTTACAGGCAGTAAAGCTTTTGCAAAAATCAATAAAGCAAAATCCATCCGCTGCAGCCTACATTAACATCATTTATTGTTACAAAAAACTTAATGATACAACTAAGCTTAATGAAATTTTAAAAACAATAAATCCTTCAATGTTTAATGATACCCAAAAAGCTATAATAAATGAAATCATAAATTCTAAATAGTGTTTATTTTAGTACTTTTTGATATAATAAATTTAAGGTTTAAAATTACAGCCAAAGGAGAGTTTTTATTAAAATTTTATCTCAAACTTTCAGTTCTCTTAGGTATAAAAATTTCAGGATTTTTTGGTTTGGCCAAATTATTTCTTCAATTGGTACCTGGATGCAAATTGTAGGTCAGGCGTGGCTTGTCTTGAAATTGACAAACTCGCCTTTTTTACTTGGTCTCGTTGTTGCTTTTCAGTATTTGCCTATTTTGTTTTTTTCTTTATATGCAGGAGATGTTGCAGATAGATTCAAAAAACGCTATATTGTAATAATTACACAAAGCTCTATGGCGCTTTTTTCTCTAATATTAGCTATACTTACAGGTTTTGATGTTATAACTTATATTGAAGTTTTGATGCTAACTGCTCTTATGGGTCTTGCTCAAACATTTGATGTACCAGCAAGGCAATCATTTATGATAGATTTGGTTGGTAAAAATGATTTATCAAATGCTATCGCGCTAAACTCTACAATATTTAACCTAGCGCGTATTATAGGTCCTGCAATTGCAGGCATAATGATTGCAAAGATTGGTATCAAGGCTACCTTTTATGCGAATGCCATAAGCTTTGTGCCTCTTGTTATTGGTTTATTTTTTATTGATAAGGATGGTGAGCCTTCTGGCAAAAGAAGTTCCCTAAAAAACAGTGTAAAAGAATTAATTGCATTCATAAAGACAAATAAAGTTTTACTTGATATAATTATTTTGCTAACAATATTGTCAATATTTGCAATGAATTTCAGTGTGCTTGTGCCTCTTTTGGCAAAATATACACTAAAACAAAATGCCATTGGCTTTGGTATGTTAATGACTTATATGGGTCTTGGCTCATTTTTTGGAGCTATGTTTATAGCATATATCTCAAAAAAAACGTCTTACCTCAAATTAATGATTATAAATGCTTTTGGTTTAAATATTTTTCAAATTTTGATGGCAATATCTAAAAACTATACTCAAGCAAGCATTTCAATATTTGCTGCAGGCTTTTGTTTAATTGCATATATTATACTATCAAATACAATTATGCAGCTTTTATCTACAAATGAGCTAAGGGGTCGCATAATGAGTGTATACTCATTAGTATTTTTGGGTGTTACGCCATTTGGGAGTATATTTAGCGGAATAGTCGCAAATTATATTGGTATAAGATTTGCAATATTTAGTGGTGCAGTTATTGGATTTTTAGTTTGCTTGTTTTACTTGAAGAGATTTATTTTGTACATAAGGGAGGTTCTATTATGAATGTTGGTATTTTAATTACAGGTAGTGAGTTTGCAACAGGATCAAAACAGGATACAAATTCGTCTATTTTTGCAAAAATAGCATTTGAACGAGGTCTTGATGTAGCTTTTATACATATTTGCAAAGATATTGAAGAGGAGATTGAAAAAAGTGTTCAATTTGCGCTTGAAATGTGCGATATACTTATTGTAAGCGGTGGACTGGGTCCGACATTTGATGATGTAACACGTCAGGCATTATCAAAAGCATTCAATGAAAAGTTAATTTACGATGAAGCGTGGCTTAAGTATTTAGAAAATGAGTATAGTTTGCGCAATGTAGAATTCACAAATGCAAGGAAAAATATGGCGCTTAGACTTTTAAATTCAAAGCCAATAACCAATGATTACGGTAAAGCTTTAGGTTTTATCTATGAAAAAAACCACAAAGTAACAATTGTTTTGCCAGGCATACCGCAAGAAGCAAAAAGTATGCTAATTAAAGCTTTTAATGAGTTGGGTTATACAAAAAAAATTAGAGAAATTTCATTGTTTAGGACATTTGGCTTAAAAGAAAGTGATGTTAGCAGTTTAGTTAAAGATTTTGGCAATACATTTATTAATGTTTCGGCTTTGGGTGTTGATGTTTATGCCAAAGAATCCACAAGTGCCAGTAAAATTGAAGCTGTTCTTGGTAAATACATATATGCACACGATGAGTCTGAAATGGAGGAAATAGTTGGAAAGCTATTAAGGCAAAAGCAATTAACGATTGCGACAGCTGAATCCTCAACAGGTGGCCTTATTGTATCAAGAATTGTAAATGTAGCAGGATCGTCTGATTATTGTTTGGGTGGTATAGTTAGCTACTCTAACCAGGCAAAAATGAACATACTTGGTGTAAAAGAGCAAACGCTAAAATCTTTTGGTGCAGTTAGTGAGCAAACGGCAAAAGAAATGCTTCTTGGTGCTAAGCGTCTTTTTGGCGCAGATATTGTTTTAGCTGATACAGGTATTGCTGGACCAGGTGGTGGTACATCTGAAAAACCAGTAGGTTTGCACTATATAGGTATTATGGTAAAAGACAATATTAGTATTTATAAAGAGATTTATCAGGCACAAAGAAACTATACAAGATTGTATATTTCTCAGTTTGCCCTAAATTTAGTTAGACTTGCACTTTCTTAAAAATTATTTTTTGCTTTACAATACACTAATAATTGTTTATACTTTTTTTGCAAGAAGGTTTCATGAACAATCTAGAAATGCATGAAACTCAAGAAACAATTTATAGTTCAAATAATCCTTTAAAATATTGGTTATATGTTTTAAAACACTCATTGGATTTTAAAACACGATCGCCTAGAAAAGAATTTTGGATGTTTTATCTGGGAAATATTATAGTATTTGTTATTTTGATATCTTTACTAACGCTTGTTTTATATATATTTAAAGTTACAGATTATACTCAGTTAGTTGCAATTTACTCAACTTTTGTTATTGTATGGAGGATTATTTTGTTATTGCCAGCGCTTTCATTGCAGACAAGGCGTTTTCACGATTTAAACAAAAGTGGTTTTTATACAATTTTGTTTTTTGTATGTAATTTTTTGCTAGGGTATTTATCTAGTTTTTTAGAACACGTGTCAGAAGAAAGCAGTAAATTTGCTATTTTTGTAGCTATTTTCATAGTATGTTTTTTGATAGATATGTGGCTTTTTGTCCTACTTGGTTTTATTAAAGGCTCAAGTCAAGAAAATAAATATGGTCCAAATCCACTTGCTTAAACTATATTGTTTTGTTGTTTAGCTAAAAATACAGTATTTTCTATTAGCACAGCTATAGTCATAGGCCCAACACCACCTGGGACTGGTGTTATGTAGCTAGCAATTTTTGATACATTTTCAAAATCAACATCGCCTACGATTTTATCATTAATTTTAGTTATACCTACATCCACTACAACTGCACCTTCTTTTACCATATCTTGGGTAATTAAATGGGCTTTGCCTGTAGCGCTTATTATGATATCTGCATTTTTTGTTTTATCTTTGAGATTTTTTGTATATATGTGACAGATTTGTACACTGGCATATTCATTCAAAAGCATATAAGACATGGGTTTACCTGTAATATTGCCTGTGCCTATTACGCATACATCTTTGCCTTTTAATTCTATATTGTACTCTTCAAATAACTTCATTACGCCATATGGTGTACATGGATAAATAAATGGTTTACCGCGCAATAATCTTCCCATATTGTATGGGTGAAATCCATCTACATCTTTTTTAGGATCAATTGCTTCTATTACACGTTCTTCGTTAATTTTTGAAGGTAGAGGTAATTGTACTAAAATTGCATTAACCAGAGGATTTTTGTTCAACATATCTATTACATAAAGTAAATCTTTTTCATTTACTTCTTCAGGCATTCTATGATTTATAGAGTATATTCCTACTTCTTCACAAGCCTTTGTTTTCATATTAACGTATACTTGGCTTGCCGGGTTATTACCCACAAGGATAACAGCCAAACCTGGTATAATACCTTTAGATTTTAACTGATATATTTCATCTTTTACCTGAGACTTAATTTTATTTGCCAGTGTTTTACCGTCTAATACAACCATGCAACACTCTTATATAGCTTTTTCAATTTGTGTTATTAGTTTTCCGTTTTTAAAAACGCTAACGTCTCCTGTCGATTCTGATACAACTATGCTCATTGCATTTGATACACTAGTGATAGCAGCAGCAGCCATGTGTCTTGAACCCAAACCTTTGGGTAGATCAGTAGTGTCAGCAGAAGCTGCAATATGAGCCCCAGCCGACTCCAATGTACCATCCCCGCTGATTAAAAAAGCACCATCTAACACACTGTATTCTTTTATTGTATCATCAAGGTTGGATAACATAATATTTCTTTCTTTAGGATCGTAGCCCTTAAAAGGATTAAAAATCATTTGCTTAATGTATGGCTTTATATTTTCAATATCACCTAATACGAACAAAGCGCCAACAGATTTTCCTTCTCTTCCTTGGTTTGCTAGCTCAAGTGCAATACGCAATATTTTTTCAAATACTTCTGGTCTTATACTCTCACCAAAATCAATATTTTCTCTAAAAAGTAAAAGTTCTTTTTCTTTTTCTATTTCTAAATAGATCATACTATCTATATTATTTAGACCAGTTAAAGCTATAAGCCTTGAATCTTTGGATAAAATATTTGCAGCAAGAGCCATAACAATGGCTACTTTCAGTTTATTGGTTCTTGTAAAACTTATATTTGGTACTGTGATACTTGGAAGGTTTTTTAAATTTTGGAGTTGTTCATGATTATCTTCTTCAATCTCGGTACGTTTGAAAACAATAATTTTTCTTATGTCTTTTTTTAGAAGCTCATCTATGTTTAATTTTTTTATATCACTATAATATACAAGCAAGCTGATATCTTTATCCGTTTCTATTATACTGATTGCGCTATTTAGTATTTGTTCGCTTATTTGCATTTTCGGTTTGCCTTTCTTTTTCTTTTTTATCTTCTTGTTTTTTTAGAAAAGCTACATCAAGTGTAAAGTCTGGACAATATCTGTTTTCTATAATTTCTTTTTTTGCACAAAATTCTCTCCACGCACAAATCAAACAGCTTTTATTTTCCATAATTTTATTATACACCTTCAATAAAATTTTGCAAAGTTTTTAGTTTTTCAAAATTTTACATATACATCAGCGCTTTATTAATAGCATCCAGATAAGCTTTGGCGCTTGCTTCTATAACATCTGTTGCAACACCTCTGCCAATTATATTTTTATCAATATCAGGAAAATATACTTTTACAGTTGCTTCACCCAGGGCTTCTCTGCTTTCTGTTATGGATTTGATTTCATAAAATTTAAGTTGACCTTTGACGAATGTAATGCGCTCTAAAGCTTTATAAACTGCATCTACCGGACCATCTCCCAATGCTGCATCTTCAAAGATCTCACCGTTTTTAGATAACTTTATTGTAGCAGTAGGTGTAATGTTTGTGCCAGAGCTTACCTGCAAGCTCACAATTTCATACACTGATGGACTGAATTTTATTTTATCTTCTACGAGTGCATGTAGGTCTTCGTCGTATACTTCTTTTTTCTTGTCTGCAAGGACTTTGAATTTTTCAAATATGTCTTCAAGTTGTTCTTTGGTTAACTGATAGCCAAGCTCAACAAGCCTTTTTTCAAGTCCGTGTTTGCCTGAGTGTTTGCCAAGCACAAGTGAACTTGAGTCAATACCTACATCTTCTGGTTTCATGATTTCGTATGTGCTTTTTTCTTTAATTACACCGTCTTGGTGTATACCAGCTTCATGTGCAAAGGCATTTTTACCCACTATAGCTTTATTGCGCTGGATATCTATGCCTGTTAGCTTGCTTACAAGCCTGCTTGTGCGGTAGATTTCTTTTGTATTTATATTTGTTGAGGCTTTATATATATCGTTTCTAACCTTTATAGCCATAACAATTTCTTCCAAAGAGGCGTTCCCTGCACGTTCTCCTATGCCGTTTATTGTGCATTCTACCTGATCTGCACCAGCCAAAACTGCAGACAGAGAGTTAGCAACAGCCATACCTAAATCATTGTGACAGTGGACAGAAACTTCTGCTTTATCAATATTTGGTACTTTATTTTTTATGTAGGTTATAAGCTCATAGTATTCTTGAGGTGTAGTGTATCCCACTGTGTCTGGTAAATTTACAACGCTTGCTCCTGCATTAATTACACTTTCGACAACTTTGCAAAGGTAATCCCAGTTTGAGCGTGTTGCATCTTCTGCAGAAAACTCTACTTCTTCGCAGCCATTTCTTGCAAATTTCACAGCATCTACTGCTGCATCAAGCACAGCTTCATAGCTCATTTTTAGTTTCTTTTCTACATGTATAGGGCTTGTTGCTATAAATGTGTGCAGTCTTTTGCGTGGAGCTGGTTTTATTGCTTCTAAACCTTTTTCAATATCTTGCTTTACTGCTCTGGCAAGGGATGCTATGGTAGAATTCTTTATTATTTTTGCTATTGCATTTATTGCTTCAAAATCACCTGGACTTGCTGCAGCAAAGCCTGCTTCAATAACATCAACACCTAACTTTTCAAGTTGTTTTGCAATTGCTATTTTTTCTTCAATATTTAAACTGGCACCCGGTGATTGTTCTCCATCCCTTAGTGTTGTGTCAAATATTTTTACTATCCTGGAGCTCATGGTTAACCCTCC
>NZ_FMYU01000028.1:0-1545 GCF_900101285.1 Desulfurella multipotens | reverse complement strand
GCCTACAACGCCTACTTTATTAATCATTTTATCCTCCTTAAACATTTTCAAATATCGCTGCTACTGCTTCACCACCACCTATGCAAAGTGTGGCAAGTCCGTATTTGGCATTTTGTCTTTTCATTTGCTTTACAAGCGTAGCAACGAGTCTGCCACCACTTGCACCAATTGGGTGACCTATAGAAACTGCGCCACCATTTACATTTACTTTGTTTATGTCAAGACCAAGCTGTTTTATAGCAACTAAAACTACTACAGCAAATGCCTCATTAATCTCAAATAAGTCTATATCTTTGAGCGATAACCCTGCTCTTTTTACTACCTTTTCTATTGCGCCCACTGGAGCTTCAGGAAACTGCTGTGGGGGTAGTGAGTTTGTAGAGTATGCGACAAGTTTAGCAAGTGGTTTTAGATTATATTTTTTTAGTGCATCTTGGCTAGCAAGGATACATAAAGCTGCACCGTCTGATATTGTAGACGAATTAGCTGCAGTAACTGTGCCATCTTTTACAAACGCACCCTTAAGTGTAGGAATTTTATCGAATACTACTTTGTATGGATCTTCATCTTTATCAATAACTTTGTCGCCTTTTTTATCCTTTATCACAAACGGAACTATCTCGTCTTTAAATACGCTATCTTGTGCCTTTTGGGCAAGCTCATAAGACCTGACAGCATAATCATCTTGCTCTTTTCTGCTTATTGAGTGTTTTTTTGCTATATTTTCTGCAATGGTACCCATATGAATATTATCGTAGGGATCCCACAAGCCATCAAAAATCATACCATCTATTAGATCTCCATTTCCCATGCGGTAACCATACCTTGCGTTTTTTAGGTAGTATGGAGCTTTTGACATATTTTCTGCACCGCCAGCAATCACAATATCACTATCACCAAGCATAATAGATCCAGCACCAAGCATAATAGCCTTTAAACCAGAACCACATACTTTATTGATTGTCATTGCATGTACTTTATATGGAAGACCTGCATAAATCATAGCCTGCCTTGCCGGAGCCTGGCCAACCCCACCGCTTAAAACCTCGCCCATGATAATTTCATCAACATCATCGCCAGAAATATTTGTGCGTTTGAGCAACTCTTTAATTACCTCGCTCGCAAGCAGTGGTGCTTCAACACCTGATAAATTTCCACCAAATGATCCAAATGGCGTTCTTAGGGCTTCAATTACATACACCTCTCTCATAAAAAACCTCCTAATTTATTGATTTAACTTTATCATAACTTGAAAGTCATACGAAATTACATTACTTAAAAAAAGATAAATAAATTTTAATTTGATTTGAGCTATTAATTTTATTTTTTGTTTACTTTCAATTATTTTTAAGAATTTATACATAACACCTCCCCTTTACGTTAGTTTTACATATAAACTAACACAAAGGGGAGATAAAGTCAAGTATAATTTAATAAAAACTTATTTAGTTAATTTACTTGTTAATACAGGCACAAACTCTAATAGGTCAGCTACTACAAATACATCTGCTACTTCGGCAATAGGTGCGTCTTTATCTTTGTTTA
>NZ_FMYU01000009.1:0-87365 GCF_900101285.1 Desulfurella multipotens | reverse complement strand
AGCTTTGTCACCATGGGCAAAACCCCATTTGAAAAACTCAGCTGCTTCTTTGTGTGGTAATGTAGGTTTTTTAGGAATAAGCACAAATGTGCCAGATACTATAGGCCATGTGTTTACACCAGGCTGATATGCTAGAGATTGACAAAAACCGTTTTGAGGAGCCCACTGTGCTTTTGCTGCAGCTTCTTTGAAGGCTGCTATGCTTGGTATAACCCATTTACCTGCTTTGTTTTGCAATTCTACGTTTGTTAGATGATTTTGTAGCCAGAATGCATACTCAACATAGCCAATCGAGCCTTTTATCTGCTTTACATAGTTTGACACACCCATATTGCCTTTTCCGCCAACGCCTACTGGCCAGTTTACAGATAAGCCGTAATGAACTTTTTCATTCCAGGTTTTGCTAATTTGACTTAGCCAGTAAGTAACATTCCAGTTTGTACCAGAACCATCCGCTCTATGGACTACTGTGATTGGTAGATGGGGAAGTTTAAGCCCTGGATTGTCTTTTTCTATACGAGGATCATTCCAGTATTTAATTTGCCCCATAAATATTTCTGGTATGACAGCGTTGCTTAGTTTTAATTCGTTATTTTTAATGCCGGGTATGTTAACCACAATTAGAATACCACCTACCATAGAAGGAAACTGAACCAAATCTTTCTTTTCCAATTCTTCTTTTGATAGACACATATCTGTGCCACCAAAAGCAACCGTGCCCTGGCTAACTTCCTGTATACCTGCACCTGAGCCTACACCTTGATAATTCACTTTATTACCCGTTGCCCTTTCAAACTCATAAGCCCACTTTGTGTAAACTGGATAAGCAAACGTAGAACCTGCTCCGTTAATTGAAAACCATGCATACGATCGTGTCGGGCTAAAAGCAAGACTACTTAGCGCAAAAACCCCAAGTAACAGTAGCTTTGCTACTTTTTTAAACATTGCTAAAACCTCCCAAAAAATAGTAATTAATGTAAAACTACACTTACTGCAGCTTTTTCTTTTAAACCCTTAACACGCGATAACCACCTTGGTGATTTTTGAGTTACATCGCTTTCCACACAAACACCCCCTAAAATTTTAGTACATATTACAAGATGCTGTGTTAAAAATTCATCAAGGTATTGTAAAATAAATGTTATAAATGTTAAAAAATCTATTAAATTATGTAATTAATATGATATAATGGACTTTTGGTTCTAAAACCACAAAAAGCTTATAAAATTAAGGTAAAGACAAATTAAAAGAATGCAAAAAGTCCAGTGAGAATTGCATGAGTTTTAAATGGATAAATGCTATTAAGAAAAGTAGAATGGTAATTTTACAGTGGCTCTAAATGTGTTTTTTGTTGTAGTAATCTCAATATCACCATTTAAAATATTAAGGGTTTTGTAGACTAAGTAAAGCCCAAGGCCTTTGCCAAAATGTAGCGCTTGAGAGTTTATATCTGTATCACTTTGTTGATAGTTGTTTTCTACTTTAAGATATAAATGCTTATCTCCAAGGTTAGATTCTATCAGAAGAATACCACCTTCTATATTATATTTAATAGCGTTGTCTATTAAATTACGCAAAAGAATATAAAATATATTTTGATATGTCGTGATTTTTGCGTCCTCAATATTAAGTTTTAGTCGTATATCTTTTAAATTAAGTGCGAAATTTAATTCTTGTAAAATCGTGTCTATTAGAATTTTTATGTTGATTTCAGATTTTCCCTCCTGTTTTGTTACATCAAATTTTTTTATTTCTAGTATACCATTTAATATGTTTTTTATACGATCAATACTATGTTTAATACGCTCATCTTCGCTTATTAAGCTAATATATGCAAGTGGCGTTAAAACTTCGTGGGCCACTGTGTCTAAAAATTCTTCTGTTGTTTTATATAAAGACAAAAGCGGTGTAGACCACTTTTGCGATAAGACATAGCTTATTCTATGATAAAGTGCTACAATAAATAAAGATATTACCAATGCAATGCCAAAAAAATAAGCAATATTTTTATAAATTTCATTAAGTGAATATGCTGCTATAATTTGAATATGTCCAAGCGTAGCGTCTTCAAAGCTTATTTTTCTAAAAGCAAGTCCAGCAAATTGAAATTTTTTTTCTTTTGATTGTATAATTTTTTCAATTAAATCTTTATTTATGCTTACATTTGAGCTCATTACTTTATTTTTATTATCAATTATCAAATAAAAAATATCTTGAGGCTTACTTTGATATATACCTGTTGTTTTAATTGAAAGCTCAATATTTTCAATTACCCTTTTTGCTAAATTTTCTCTGGTTTTTTGAAGATCTAAGTATCTTTGATAAGACAAAATACAATCAAAAAAAACAAGCATTATGAAAACTAGCAATGTATGCAAAAGTATAATATTGTTAATGAATTTTTGTATGTATTTATTCATTCATCTATTTTATAGCCATATCCTTTGATGGTCTTAATTAAATCTTTGTCTGAAAGTTTTTTTCTAAGGCTATATATATGCGATTTAAGTGTTTCTATACTGCCATCTTCATTCCATATATAATCTATTAAGCTATCTGTTTTTACAACCTTATTTTTGTTGCGCACTAAATACTCAAGTAACATAAATTCTTTTTGGGTTAGATTTTCTATAGGATTTGAGTCTATATAAACCACGTGTTTTTGTGTGTCAATCTCTATATTTTTAACTTTTAGTATACCTTTTGGCATGTTTCTATTTGCAATAGCTCTTATTCGAGCAAGCAATTCTTCTTTGTAGAAAGGTTTTGTAATATAATCGTCTATTTGAGCCTCAAAACCTTCTAATTTATCACTCAATGAGCTCTTTACGGTTAAAAAAATAGCTGGTGTTGATATAGTTTTTCTTAATTCTTTTAGAGTATATATGGAATCTTTATTTTTAATAGCTCTATCCATTATAAATAAATCATAAGTACGCGTTTTTGCAAATAGAGAAAAGTCGTCTAATTCAGTTATCCATTCTGTTTCAAAGCCATTTTGTTCAAGCAACTCTTTTAACGCTTTTCCAAGCGTTTTGTCATCTTCCAAAAGTAGGATTTTCATGTTTTTTTGCTTTTTGTATGTTTGATAAGCTTTTCATCAATAGTATTGCACTCACTGATCTGTAATAGCAAGCTTCAAACTGATTTTGTGAGAGGCTTTCTTGAGCCTGAGATATATTTTGATCAACCAGATTTAATTGATTTTTATATTCTGGATTGCTGGCAAACTTAGTAACCAGTGGGCTTTTTCTCATTTCTTTAGCCGTGTGTAAGTAAGAAATACACATAGATTTATATGATGGCTCTACTTTTTTGAAATCTTTTCCAAAAGCGTTTGAAAATAAAAATAAGCTAAATAAAACTACAAAAAATTTTTTTAACCACATTGTTAATCTTTTAATCCTGCAAGGTAAATTCAAGGTAAAATTTGTTTTAATATATCTATTTGTTTGTTTTTTACGCAAATTATACCTTCTTGAATAAGTTGTTTTTCAATTCTTGAGAATGTTTCTTTGCTCATACCAAGAAGTAAAGCAAGCTCCTGTTTTGGTAGATCCAGCACAATTGTATTTGATTTTTGTGTTCTTTTTAGGTAATTTAGATAATTTAGAAATCTTTCTTTGGCATTTTGTGTAGATAAACGTTCAAGTGTATCAACTAGGTAATTTATGCGCTGCGAAAACAAGTATATTATATGAAGCGATAACTCCGGGTTTGGTTTTAGAAACGATAAAAGTATGTTTTTATCTATGCCTATCATTATTGAATCCATAAGCATTTGAGCATTTACTGGATATACATCTTGTGTTAGTAAAATTTCTGCAAAAAATTCATTGTTTCTAACAAAGTGCACAACACACTCATTGCCTTTTTCGTCTAATCTATAAAGTTTTATTCTACCATCAATCAAGTAATAAATAATAGAGCCTTTTTGATATTGTCTAAAAAGTATTTCATCTTTTTGTTTTTTAACAATAGTACATGTTTTTTCAAGCATCTCTAAGATTTTTGGATCGTTTATGCCAAAAATTGATTTAAATATTAATTGTATCAATTTTTTTTCTTTTGTATCCATACAACATTACAATAGTCAAAAATGTATTTTATGTCAATAAATTCTTAATATAAAGCTTGAAAATACTTAAACTTAAGCTTATAATAGAAAAGCTTTTTATGCACTATTAAAAAAGGGGTTTTTATGTATCAAAAAACAATTGGTTATTCTAGGCAATATATTGATCAAGATGATATAAATTCGGTTATCGAGGTTTTAAAAAGTGATTTTTTAACAACCGGCCCAAAGGTAGATGAGTTTGAAGAAGCAATAAAGAAATATTTAAATGTAAAACATGCTGTATGTGTATCAAGCGGTACAGCTAGTTTACATATAGCTGCATTGAGTTTACTTAATAAAGGTGATAAGGTTCTTACAACTCCAAACTCATTTTTGGCTACCTCAAACGCGATAGTTTACGCAGGCGCTATACCTATTTTTGTTGATGTAGATGCTCATGCCAATATCGATTTAAACTTATGTGAAGATATATTAAAAAAAGGCAATTCTATAAAGGCAATTTTTGCCGTGGATTTTGCAGGAAATATGATTGATCCAGAAGGGTTAATATATTTGAAAGAAAAATACGGTGTAAAAATATTAGAGGATTGTGCCCACTCGCTTGGTGCAACGTGGAAAAACTACAAGGCAGGTGATTGTAAATTTTGCGATGTTGCAACTTTATCCTTTCATCCAGTAAAAAGCATAACAAGTGCTGAAGGTGGTTGTATTGTAACCAATAATGATTATATTGCAAAAAAGGCTTTGATGCTTAGAAATCACGGTATTGTAAGAAATAAAAATGAGTTTATTTATAAAGATGATGATAATCCTTTGTATTTTGAAATGCAGGATCTGGGTTTTAATTATAGGCTTAGTGATGTCCATAGTGCCCTTGGTTTATCTCAACTGAAAAAAATAGATTTCTTTTTAGAAACTAGACGAAAGCTTGCAAAAATCTATGATGCAGCTTTTGTAGATACACAAATAAAACCATTACATACAAATGCTGAAAGTTCTTATCATCTTTATGTTGTAAGGGTTAATTTTAAAGAACTTGGTAAAAATAGATCCTCTATAATGAAATCATTAAAATCAAAAGGTATACATCTTCAAACGCATTATATACCAATAAATGCTCAGCCTTTCTACCAAAATATGGGATATAACCCTCATTCTACACCTAAAGCGCTTGAATACTATAATCAGTGTTTATCAATTCCTTTATTTGTGGGTTTAACTGAGCAAGATCAAAAATTTGTTATTGATGCTTTAAAATCCGAAATACTGTCCTAGAATAATGTAGATTTTTCAATTAATGCTTGATTTACGGCAACGCGACCTTTTGGTGTTTTTTTTATATACCCGCATTGTAATAGATATGGTTCTACAACTTCTTCAAGTGTTTTTTTATCTTCGCCTAAACTTGATGCAAGCGTTTCGATACCTACAGGTCCGCCATTGAATACATTATTTATAATATCTAGATATTTTTTATCCAGATAATCCAAGCCATTTTCATCAATATTTATAATTTCTAACGCTTCTTGAGCGATACTCTTTGTAATTTTATCTATTTGCTTAACTTGAGCTAAATCTCTTACACGCCTTAGGATTTTATTTGCTATACGGGGTGTTGAACGTGAACGCTGAGCAATAATTTGCGCACTTTCATCATCAATTTTTATATTAAGAACAAAACTTGAACGTTTAATTATGCTAACAAGTTCATCTAAACTATAATAATCAAGCCTTAAGATAAGTCCAAACCTGTCTCGTAGTGGGTTTGTAAGCATCCCTATGCGTGTTGTAGCCCCAACGAAAGTAAACCTTGGAAGATCCAATCGAAGTGTTTTAGCACCTGGTCCTTGTCCGACGACAATATCTAATTTAAAATCTTCAAGGGCTGAATAAAGCATTTCTTCAATATTACGGTTAAGCCTGTGTATTTCATCCACAAAAAGCACATCTTTATCATCCAAACTCGTTAATATTGCAGCAATATCTCCAACTTTTTCTATAGAAGGACCGCTTATTGTTATTATATTTGAGCCCATTTCTTTGGCTATTATATGTGCAAGCGTGGTTTTTCCTATGCCAGGAGGCCCATAGAGCAAACAATGCTCTATGGGTTCGTTTCGTTTTTTTGCTGCAGCTATTGCAAGTGACAAATTTTCAACTACATGTTTTTGGCCTATGTACTCATTTAACCTTTCTGGCCTTATAGACACATTAATTTCACTGTCTACTAAGCGTTTCATGTATAGATTTAGCAGCTTTTTTACCAGCGCCCACTGCCAAAATAACTGTAGCTGCACCAGTTACTATATCACCGCCTGCCCAAACTTTTGGGTGTGTGGTTTTACCGTTTTCATCAGCAACAAAATAGCCCCATTTATTTGTTTCTACACCTGTTGCGCTTCTTGCTACAATGGGGTTTGCACTTTGACCAATTGCAACAATAACTGTATCTGTATCTATTACAAAATTTGAACCTTTAATTTCTTTTGGTCTTCTTCTACCTGATTCGTCTGGTTCGCCTAGCTCCATTCTAACGCACTCTATACCTACCACATTTCCATATTCGTCGCCTAACACTTTAACTGGGTTTGTTAACAGTTCAAATTTTATACCCTCTTCTTCGGCATGTTCAATTTCTTCTGCTCGTGCAGGCATTTCTTTTCTGCTTCTTCTATAAACAATTATAGCTTCTTTTGCACCAAGTCTTTTGGCTGTTCTAACTGCATCCATAGCAACATTGCCACCACCAACCACAACTGCGCGTTCGCCTACTCTTATTGGTGTTGCATAATTTGGAAATTCATAGGCTTTCATTAGATTTGATCTAGTTAAAAACTCACTTGCAGAATAAACACCATTTAAGTTTTCACCAGGAATATTTAAAAATGATGGTGCTCCAGCTCCATTTGCTAAGAATACGGCATCGTATTCTTGTATTAGTTCATCTACTGATTTAGTTAAACCAATTACGTAGTTTAAATTTATTTCTACTCCTAATTCTTTAATTTGATCCACTTCATAATCTACGATAGCTTTAGGCAATCTAAATTCAGGTATACCATACACAAGAACACCACCTGCTTTATGAAGTGCTTCGTATATGGTAACATCATAGCCTAATTTTGCAAGGTCTGATGCACACGCAAGACCAGCTGGTCCAGATCCTACTATAGCTACTTTTTTGTTAAGCCTTACAGAAGCTTTTTTAGCATCTGAATAATTAAGTTCTCTTGCCCAATCTGCTACATAGCGCTCAAGTCTACCAATAGCAATAGGTTTGCCTTTTTTATTCATTATGCATGCACCTTCGCATTGTTCTTCTTGAGGGCACACTCTACCACATACTGCTGGCAAAGCATTTGTTTTTTTAATTTCTAAAAATGCGCCTTTTATATCTTCTTCTATTATTTTTTCAATAAACTCAGGTATTCTAACATCTGCAGGGCATCCTGCTACACAGTAGGGCGGTTTGCATTGCAAACATCTTTGAGCTTCCTCAATAGCTTCTTGTAAAGAATACCCAAAGGGCACTTCAAGAAAATTATTTATTCTTTCTTCTGGTTCTTGAGCTCTCATTGGAACTCTATCTTTTTTAAGCCTTTCAGCAGGTTTTAATTTTTCAGCCATTTGAAGCTTGCCTCCTTATTTTTTCTTCTAATAACATTAAAGCTTCTCTTTCCTGATCACAATACTGTTTTTGTCTTAACATCATTTCATCAAAATTAACTAGGTTACCTCTAAATTCAGGACCATCCACGCATGCAAATTTTGTTTTCCCACCTACACTTACCCTGCATGCACCACACATACCAGTACCATCTACCATAATTGAGTTTAGGGAAACCCATATTTGTTTGTTATGTTCATTCGCAACACGAGTGCACATTTTCATCATTATTGGCGGTCCAATGGCCCATATATCTTTTATAGCTTCCGATTCTTTTTTTAATATATCATCCATAATGTTTGTTACAAAACCTTTTTGCCCATATGTACCGTCATCTGTAGCAATGTGGAGTTCATTTGACGCTTCTCTCATCTTATCTTCCATTATAATTAGATCTTTTGTGCGTGCACCTATAATAGACACTACGTAATTACCAAGCTCTTTTAGTTTTTTTGCAATTGGATGTATTGGTGCAATACCTATGCCACCCCCAATAATTAACACTTTACCACCAAAATTTTCTACCTCAGATGGTATACCCAAAGGACCAACGAAAGCATATAAACTATCACCTTCGTTCATTAAAGAAAGCTCTAATGTGCTTGCTCCAACAACCTGATAAACGATTTGAACCCAACCTTCCTTGGCGTTTGAATCTGCAATTGTCAAAGGGATTCTTTCGCCTTTTTGATTTGTAATCAGTATTATAAACTGACCAGGCTGGGCTGCTTTTGCAACAAATGGAGCTTCTATCCAGTTGGAATAGATAGTATCGCTCCATTTTTGCTTTTTTAAAATTTTGTACATCAAAAACCCTCCTTTACCTAAAATTTAAAATCTAAACTGCCAACAATAGAAGCCATGTTAAAATCAATAGAATTATTCAGACAACTTTTATTAAATTCCACTATATAATTATTAGACCAATAATTTTTTGGCTTTAAATATAGCCAGACATTTAAAGGACTATCTTTTGAGACCTTCTCAATTTTTAAAGGTTGTATTTTTTCACCGTTGCAATCCAAATAAATATTCCAAAATGAGTTTTTACTTGATATATTGCTTGATTCATAATCTGAGCTATATAAATTAACCCAAAAAACTGTATTTTTAGAACACTCGTTAACGAATGATTCGTATAGTTTTTCATTTGAGCTTGAAATTGCATTGTGTTGTTTTAGATAATTGTAGTATTGGTTTGCAAGTGCTGAGTTAAAGTATGTAACTTTTGCTATAGCTATAGTTTCAAAATCTCTGTAGAGTTTCTTTTCTTGTGTTTGTTTATCTAAATTTTTTGAAAATTCTGTTTCATAACTTCTAAAACCTACCTGCTGCATCTGTGTACAAGAAGCAATAAATATAAGCATTAATACGGGAAAAAAAAATTTAATTTTTCTCATCTAAAGCCTCCAGAGCCTCTCTGGCTTGAGTATTTTGAGGGTTTCTTGCAAGTATTTCTCTATATAGATTTTTAGCATCTTCAATATAGCCTTGTTCGATATATAATTTTGCTATATTTAGTTGATCATCTTCTTCTAAATCTATAGTGGGTATGTCTTCAAAAACTATTGGTTCTTCTTTGTTATCAAGTAGAGATTGTTTTTCCTCATCTAAAGCATTGTCTATCTTATCAACATCCAATATTACAACATCACTAACCTCGGTTTTTTCTTGTGCTTGTTGCTGTTTTGGATTGGTTTGCTCGACAATTTCTTTTACTTTTTCTATGCTTGGCGTATATACACTAGCAAGAGATAATAATCTGGATTTAATTTGAGAAGATGGATTAAGTATAAGTAATTTTTCTAAAGTTTGTATTGCTTGCTCGATTTTACCTTGTTTTTCGTACGCATTTGCTAGTAGTTCTAATGCAAGTACATTTGCATTATTAATCTGTAAAACTGTTTCAAGATAGCTCTCTGCTGCTTCGTATTTTTCTTCATCCATAAGAATTTGTGCAATTTTAATTAAAGCAAGCAGATAATGAGGAAATTTAGAAACGCCTTCTATTAGTATATCAAACGCTTCTTCTTTGGCACCATTTTCATAAAGCAAACATGCTAAAGGATAGAAAAACAGGCTTGTTTTCTTTGTTTTATAGTACTTTTCAATTTTTTTGATAAGCCTTTTCATTGTAACTCTCTAATCGTTTCTGTAAGTAGACTATTATTTATGTCGTTTGCAATAATAGCCTCTCCTATCCCTTTTGTCAATATAAATTCCAATATGCCGCCTTTGGATTTTTTATCATGTTGCATAATATTTATAAGCTCGATTGGTTCAATTTTATCTATTTTTGTTGGAAGATTGAATTTTTCAAGCAAATTTTTAATTCTATAAAATGTTTTTTCATCAATAAGACCTAATTTATAAGAAAGTTTTGCAGCAAATACTTCACCTATTGATACTGCTTGTGAGTGAGTGTATTTTTTATACTCAAAAAAAGCTTCAATTGCATGTCCAAGTGTATGACCAAAGTTTAATATTGCCCTAAGACCTAATTCTTTTTCATCTTTTTGTATAATTATGCTTTTATTTTTTGCACAATCATAAATAATTTTCGTTATAGTTTTATAGTTTCTTTTTAAAATATCATCAATGTAAGTTTCTAGGAATTCAAAAAGCTGTTTATCCATTATAATACCATATTTTATAATTTCAGAAAAAGCATTAAAAAATTCTTCATCACTTAGGGTATCCAAGAATTTTGTATCAATAAATACAGCATTTGGCTGATAGAAAGTGCCAATTAGGTTTTTACCCTTTGCATGATTTATAGCTGTTTTTCCTCCAATTGAACTATCTGTTTGAGACACAATAGTAGTAGGCACATGAATGAGGGGTATACCACGCATAAATGTGCTTGCGGCAAATGAAGCTATATCACCTACCACTCCACCACCAAATGCCAATAAAGGGGTTTTTCTATCTGCATTGTTTTCTATTAAAAAATCATATATGTCAAATAACACTTCTTTACTTTTGCTTTGTTCTCCAGGCTCAAAGCAATATACTGAGTATACAAAATTGGTTTGTTCTATATATGACAAAAGGGTTTGTAAATGTAATCTACATACAGTTGTATCTGAAATAATAAAAATTTTTCTTACAAAATTTGAATTTTTTAAAAAATTAACTAAATCGTTTAGGTTATCGTAACTTACATTAATATTATAGCTTTGAGATGCATTTACCGTTATTATCTGATTCATTTAGCCTCCTAAGTACTGCTTTGCTGTTTTTAGATCATTTAAAAAAATTTCTATGGCTTTTGGATTTCTTAATAGGTAGGCAGGGTGATAGGTAGGGATTGCTATGTATGTTTTTTTGTCAAATATTAAGCCCCTTGTTTGTGTGATTTTTTTATCGTTTCCCAAAATTTGCATTAAAGCAAATCTTCCTAATGTAATAATAACTTTTGGTTTTATTAATTCCATTTGTTTATCCAAAAATGGCCTACAGGCTTTTAACTCATTTTCTTGAGGATCCCTATTATTTGGAGGCCTGCATTTTAAGCAATTTGCTATGTAAACATCTTTTCGCGCAATACCTACTTCTTTTAATAATTCATTCAATAGCTGTCCAGCTCTACCAACAAAAGGTAAACCCTGCTCATCTTCACTTGCGCCAGGTGCTTCACCGATAAACATCAATTGGGCATTTGGGTTTCCATCGCCAAAAACATAGTTTTTTTTTGTTTTATGTAGGTCACAAGCTTTGCAGTTTTCTACGGCTTTTTTTAATTTTTCAAGTTCAGCTTCCACATTTTTTTGTGTTTCAGTGGTTTTTTTAAATTTGATATTCAAATATTCAACACCTAAATCTTTATAAAAATTTAAAATGTTACTCAATTGATTTTCTTTCATTTACTTTAATAATTCAAGAAGATTAGTTATTTCTTTGTTTTTTGTGTAGTAACTGACACGGTTTGAAATTAAAAAAGCGCTTGAGTCCATAATTTTTTCTATAATATGCAAACCATTTTCTTTTAAAGTTTGTCCTGTTGAAACAATGTCAACAATGCAATCTGCAAGCCCAATAACACCTGCGAGTTCAATTGATCCGTAAAGTTTAATAATTTCAATAGCCATACCTTTTTTTGCAAAAAATTCATCCGTTATATTTACAAATTTTGTAGCAACTTTTAGTTGTGTAGGGGTGTCTGGATAATTAGGACTTTTGCCTGCTACAACGACACTGCATTTTCCTATACCTAAATCCATAAGCTCGAATACATCTTTTTTGTTTTCTATCAATACATCTATACCGGCAACTCCTAAATCAGCGCCGTTTCCTTCTACATATGTAGCTACATCTTGAGCTCTCACAATCAAAAATCTAAATGTTTTGTCAGAGCTTTCAAAAATTAATCTTCTACTTTTTTCATCGTAATCTATTGGAATGCCTTTATTTTTGAAAAGCTCAATCGTTTCATCCATTAAGCGCCCTTTTGCAAGAGCAATTGTTAACTGTTTCACTGTGGTAGCCTCTTAATTCTTGCACCAAGTACTTGTAATTTTTTATCCAAATGTTCGTATCCTCTATCCAGATGATAAATACGTAAAATCTCCGTTGTATTTTCTGCAGCTAAAGCTGCTATTACAAGACTTGCGCTTGCTCTTAAATCTGTTGCCATTACGGGAGCTCCATAAAGTTTTTTAACACCAACTACAATTGCTTTATTGCCACTTATTGAGATATTTGCGCCCATTCGGTTAAGTTCAGCTACATGTTGAAAACGGTTTTCAAATATTGTTTCTTCTATTATACTTGTGCCACTTGCAAGTGTTAGCATAGCAGTAAACTGAGCTTGCATGTCCGTTGGAAACCCTGGGTAGGCAAATGTTTTAATGTTAACAGGTAAAAACTTTGAGTGAGAAATGACTATTGTATTGTCATTTATTTGTACTTGAGCACCCGCTTCTTTAATTTTGTCGATAATAGCATGCATGCAGTAAACTGGCGCATTTTTAATAGTTAGAGTTGATTTTGTAGCATGCGCTATACACATAAAAGTGCCTGCTTCGATACGGTCTGGCATTACTTCATAGTCGCATCCATCAAGATTTTCTACGCCTGTAATTTCTATAGTTGAGCTGCCAGCACCTGTAATTTTTGCACCACATTTGTTTAAAAAATTTGCTAAATCAACTACTTCTGGTTCTTTGGCTGCATTGTATATTGTTGTTTTACCATCAGATAGCGTAGCTGCCATCATTATATTTTCTGTACCAGTAACAGTTGGTGTATCAAGATAAATATCTGTTCCTTTAAGTTTTTTTGCACTTGCATGAATATAGCCTTGTTCAATATTTATTTTTGCTCCCATTGCTTTTAAAGCTTCAATGTGTAAGTTGACAGGTCTAACGCCAATTGCACATCCACCAGGCAAAGAGACAATAGCTTTATTGTATTTTGTTACAAGAGGTCCTAGTACTAAAATTGAAGCTCGCATCTTGCGCACAAGCTCATACTCAGCTTTCGTGGATTTTAAGCTTGAACAGTCAATATGTAGTGTGTTATTTTCAAAGCTATACTGACAGCCCATATTTTCAAGCAATTTAAGCATTGTATTAATATCAGCTAGATCCGGCACATTACGTATACTACAGGGCTTACTACATAGTATTGTTGCTGCTATAATGGGTAGTGCTGCATTTTTTGATCCGCTTATTTCAACACTACCATGCAAGGTTTTTGAGCCTTCTATAACAAATTTATCCATACAATCCCTCATTAAATATACTTGCAACCCCAAGCAAACCAGCAAATGAAGGGTTTTCATCAACTGCAAATTCACAAGGTTTTATTCTGTATACAAAAGATCGTCTTTGAACAGTTTTTTTTAGCGTTTGAATAAAAGCATCAAAATTATTTGCAATGCCGCCGCTAAATACAACAAGATCACTTCCAAAAATATTTATAAGATCCGCTACCACAATGCCTAAGTATTGTGCAAACCTATCTACTATGCGTTTGTAGGTTTTATTTTGTGTGTAATTGGAAAAAATGTATTCAAGTGGCTTGTCTACATCATTTTTTTTAGCAAAATTAAGTATGTTTTCTATTCCAGTGTATTTTTCTATGCAGCCTCTATTATTACACCCGCATCGTTTGCCATTTATTGTGGCGCTTATGTGGCCTACTTCAAAAACACTTATAGAGCTTTTAAGGAGTTTGCCATTAACTATTGCTCCACCACCCAGGCCTGTTCCCAATGTTAAGTGTATCATATTTGGTATTTTGTGTTTCCTATAAGAATTTAGACAAGCTGCATTTGCATCATTTTCTACTTCAATATGTGTATTTGGTTTTTGGAATTCTTTAAATGAAAAATCGTTTAAAAATAACATGTTAGGTGAGTATAAGATCTTTTTAGACATATAATCAACTATACCAGCTACACAAAACCCTATACGTTCTAATTTATTTTTTTGTATAATACTAAATATTTCGTTTTTAAAATCGTATATATTTTTTGGTGTTTGTATGGTATTTACTTCTTCTATATTGTACAACTTGTCAATTATTGCGTATTTTATACGTGTTCCACCGATGTCAAAGCACAAAGTCAACGAAGCGTTCCTTCAATATATTTTTGATAAGCTTTTTTTAGGCAGTAATCCATTATAAATAAAATTCCTGTACCTTCGGTCATTTTTTTGGATTCAGGGCTTATAATGTCTTCCTGAAGCCATATTGCTTTGGGTTTTATCTTTAGGGCAGATTCAACGACAGCTGGACAATCTTTGGCATTTCTAAAAATATCTACAACATCTACTTCAAATGGTATGTCTTCTAATCTTGCATAGCATTTTTCTCCCAATATTTCACTCACGCCTGGTCTTACTGGTACGATTTTGTAGCCTTTGCTTTGCATGTATTGAGCAACATCAAAACTTGGTCTATCTGGTTTTGGTGATAAACCAACCACAGCTATTGTTTTCATTTTTAGAATTTCTTTTACTATTTCTTCATCTTCTTTTGATATCTCACCAAAGCCTAATCTACAACTTTCCATTTTTTACTAACCCCCAAGACTTTTTATTCTATCTTCTTTTGTACCCACATGTGTAATTTTTATGCCAAAATTGCCACCAACTACTACAACTATACCTTTGGCAATTGTCTTGCCGTTAACTAAAATTTCCATTGGTTCATCAACATTTTTGTCAAGGTCTATTATAGTGCCTTCTGATAATTTTACAATATCTTTGAGTAACATTTGTTTTGAGCCAATTCTTACGCGGGCATTAAGTTCTATATCCATTAGTAAATTTAGATTGTCTTTTGAGGTCTCTTGAACTTGATTGTGCTTGGATTCATCTGCGATTTCAAATATAGGGGCGGTATTTTTAGTATCTTGACTTTGTGAGATTTCAATTTTTAAACTATCCAAAACTTTTTTAAACTCATCAATATTTATATATTGATATAAAGAGCTTTCAGTTATATTTTTAATAATAATTTCAAATTCTGATTCAAAAAAAGAGCCATCTTGTGGTTTCTCCGAAGAAAATCCATCAAAACTAACTTTATAGCCATTTTCTCTAATTACTTGCGCATATGCACCAAAAATTTGAGAAAATAGCTCTTTTAAAGAATCTATATCATCTGGGTCTAAAATATCTTTAGCCTGACCTGGCCCCATAAGCATCAAGTCGGATATAATAGATGCCAATTTTGCATTCATGGATACATATAATCCTAAATTTACACCATTGATATTTAGATTATATTTTCCGAAAAAATCACCTTCTTCAATTTTATTTGTAATCTGGGCTTTTGTAAATTTTACAAAACAGTCTATGTTTAATGCTTTTTTTATTGTTTCTTCTAAAACAATAGTTTCTTGTGTAAAAAAGATTTCAATATTTGACTTAATGTCTTTATTTAAATCAAACAAGATGCGCCTCCTAAAAGGTAAGTTTAGCTATCTTGATAGCTTTTTTATTTTTTACTTTACCTAATTTTGCTTCGAACTTTTTAACACCATTGCAATATACTTCAGAAAATTCGTTTGTATTTTTATGTAGTATGTATATATCATTTGGCTTTAAGTTTAAAAAATTTTCCACACTTATATTGAAATCGCCCAAATATACTTCGATTCTCATTAAAACGTTATCTAAAATTTGCAAAATATTTACTACCCTATTTACATGCTCTTTTCTTGAAATTGAAAGCATATCGTGTGTGCTTATTTTTGTTAAAATTGGCTCAAGTGTTATAACAGGTATGCAAAAATTTATTATGCCTTTGTAATCGCCCATTTTAACTTCGAATACAATTAATACCACTACTTCTGATGGTGCTACGATTTGGACTACATTTGGACTTGTTTCTTGGGCTGTAACCTCGAATCTAATTTCTGCAATTGGAGCCCAGATGTTTTTTAAATCACTGAGCATCAAATTAACAATATCTAATAGTATACTTTGTTCTATGTCTGTAAAAGGTCTTATATTTTGAAAAGTTGTTCCAAAGCCACCAAGTAATCTATCTATTAACACAAAGCCAATATCTGGTTCTATTGCTATTATACCACTACCTTCGAGTGGATATAGATTTATAACATTGAAGCTAACAGATTGAGACAATGATAGGACAAACTCACCATAAGTCATCTGGTCTACACTTGCAACGTCTATTTCTATAATGGTGCGCAAAAAACCAGAAAGTTTTGATGAAAAATTCCTTGCAAATTTATCGTGAAGGTTTTTTAATGCTCTTATTTGCTCTTTTGATACTTTATCAGGCCTTTTAAAATCATATATAGATACTTTTTCTTCAATAAGCGTTTCTGGTAATTCTTGGGGAGCTTCTTCTTTGCCTATTGCTGAAAGCAGTGCATCTATTTCTTCTTGAGACAAAATTTCTGCCATTTTTTATCCAACAATTTTTTTAACAATTTCTGGTATTTCTTCTAAATCACCTATATAATCAACTATATTATTTTCCGTAGGTTTTCTTGGCATTCCCCAAACGACACAAGATTCTTTGCTTTGTGCAATAATTGTACCACCTGTTTTTTTTAACTTTACCAGGCCTTGGTATCCGTCATTTCCCATGCCTGTCATAATAATTGCCAGTGTTTTGTCTTTTGTTGTTTGTGCGCACGATTCAAACAAAACGTCAGCGCTTGGTACATAAATTGTCTTTGGCTGGTCAGAGATTTTTATAATAAGCAAACCACCTTTTTCATATACGCTCATCTGTAAACCACCTGGAGCTAAATAACCTTTGCCATTTTCAGCAATTTCTAGGTCTTGGGCTTCTTTTATAGGTATAGTTGAAATTCTATCTAGCGATTTTGCAAAGATTGGTGTAAATGTAGCAGGCATATGTTGTACAATTAAAACTGGCACATTAACTTTCGGAAATTCGCTCATTATTTTTTCTAAAGCAACTGGACCGCCAGTTGAAGTAGCAATAGCAATAAGTCTTACATCCTTTTTTGTTATTTCAGATATTTTGGGAGGTTTTACAGACACAGGTTCAGTTTGTTTAATAAGTCTTGGTTTGGCAACTTTTGAATTTTTTGCTGCAATAATTTTTTCAATTAATAATTCTCTTGCGTCTTTTGTAATTTTATTGAAATTTAAAACATCATTTTTTGGTATATAGTCAACTGCACCAAGATGAAGCGCTTCAAGTGTTGTGCTTGCGCCTTCAGTTGTTAGGGTAGATACCATAATTACTGGCGTTGGGTTTTCAATCATTATGCGCTTTAGCGCTTCAAGACCATTAAGCTTTGGCATTTCTACATCCATTGTAATAACATCAGGTTTGAGAGTTTTTGCTTTCTCTATGGCTTCTAGCCCATCTGAAGCTGTATCTATTACTTGTATTTTACCAGATTCTTCCAATATTCTTGTTAAATATTTTCTTGAAATAAGCGAGTCATCAACAACTAAAACCCTAACCATAAATTCTCCAAAGATTTGACATTTATAAAGAAATAATATAAATTTTGTGTCAGAAAAGCAAATAAATTTTCTAGGAGGTAGAGCATGGGATTGACAGTAGCTCAAAAGATACTCAAAGAGCATTTGGTTGATGGTAGCCTCACAGAAGGAGACGAGATTGGTATAAAAATTGATCAAACACTCACACAAGATGCAACAGGCACAATGGCAGATCTCCAGTTTGAACAAATGGGTACACCTCGTGTCAGAACTGAAGTTTCTGTAAGCTACATTGACCACAAAACAATCCAGATGGGCTTTGAGGATGCAGATGACCATACATATTTGCAAACATTTGCAAAAAAGTATGGACTCTATTTATCAAAAGCAGGCAATGGTATATGTCATCAAGTTCATGTAGAACGTTTTGGAAAACCAGGTAAAACATTGCTTGGTTCTGACTCGCATACGCCAACAGGTGGCGGTATTGGTATGATAGCAATTGGCGCTGGTGGACTTGATGTGGCAAGTGCTATGGCAGGTATGCCATTTTATATGCCAAGGCCAAAAATCGTTGGTATTAAACTAACTGGCAGGCTTCAGCCATGGGTTTCAGCAAAAGATATTATTTTGAAAGTGCTTCAAATACTTACGACAAAAGGTAATGTTGGTTGGATAGCGGAGTATTTTGGAGATGGTGTAAAACACCTAAGTGTTCCAGAGCGCGCTACAATTACAAATATGGGTGCAGAGCTTGGTGTTACAACAAGTGTTTTTCCATCAGATGAAACAACAAGGTATTTTTTGAAAGCGCAAAAGAGAGAATCAGACTGGATACCTTTAGAAGCAGATCCTGATGCAGTGTATGATAAGGTAATCGAAATTAACCTCAATGAACTTGAACCAATGATAGCTCAACCCCATTCACCAGATAATGTTGTTCGCGTAAGGGATGTTGAAGGTACACCTGTAGATCAGGTTATGGTTGGAAGCTGCACAAACTCTTCTTACAAAGACGGCAAAATATTGGCAGAAATTCTTAAAGGTAAAGTAGCAAACGAAAATGTTAGCTTTGGTTATGCGCCAGGATCAAAGCAAGTTTTAAGAATGCTTGCAGATGAAGGTGAATTAAGCCATATTATAGCAGCCGGTGCTAGAATCTTAGAATCAGCATGTGGTTTTTGTATAGGTGCAGGTCAAGCCCCAAGAAATAATGCAGTCTCCATAAGGACTAATAACAGAAATTTTTTTGGAAGAAGTGGAACAACTACAGCTAAAGTTTACTTAGTGAGCCCAGAAACAGCAGCTGCATGTGCTTTAACCGGAAAGATAACGGACCCAAGAGATTTGGAGAAACTCTTTGGTATCAAATATCCAAAAGTAGAAGTGCCAAGCGAGTTTACAATAGATGATTCTTTAATTATACCACCAGCAAGTGAATCTGAAGCGTCAAAAATTGAGCTTTATAAAGGTCCAAATATTGTTGATCCTCCTGGTGGTAGCGCTATGCCATCCGATTTGATTGGCGAAGTTGCTGGCAAATTTGGAGATAAAATAACTACAGATGATATAATGCCAGCAGGTGATTTGTTAAAGTATCGTTCTAATGTGCCAAAGTATGCTGAGTATGTTTTCGTAAAAAGGGATCCAACATTTGCACAAAGGTGTTTAGAAAATAAAAAAATGGGTATTCACAATATCATTGTAGGTGGCGATTCATACGGTCAAGGTTCATCAAGAGAGCATGCAGCCTTATGTCCTATGTATTTAGGTGTAAAAGCTGTTATCGCAAAAGCTATTGAACGTATACATAGAGCTAACCTTATAAATTTTGGCATATTGCCGTTAACTTTCAAGAACCCAGACGATTATGAAAAAATCGATCAAGGCGATAGAATTAAATTACCAAACATAAGAAAAGCTCTAATCGAAAACAAAGGAGAAGTAATACTTTATAACGAAACAAAAGGCATTTCTATACCTTTGCAATATCACTTAACAGATAGAGAAATTAAAACTATACTGGCTGGTGGCACAATGAAACTAGCAAAAGATTTTCCAGGTAAAAGCTTTAAAGAAATAGTTTTTGATTCCTAAAAAATAAAAAGGAGGAAAGTAATGAAAACATTATTTTATGTATTAAAAGACCCATCAAATACAATGGATTATTTTCATTTATTTCTAAATGTAAAAGATCTAAGAAAGAAGAATTATGATGTCAAAATTATATTGGAAGGTTATGCAACAAGCGTTGTCCAAAAAATGTCAGATAAAAATCACCCCCTAAATGCTGCATATGAAGATATAAAAAGTGCTATTGCGGCAGTTTGCAAAGGCTGTGCTATTGCTACAAAAAGCTTAGAGGCTGCAGAGGCTCAAGGTTTGCCAGTAATTGGAAATCTTGATAATCATGTTGCACTTGAACCATACATAAAAGATGGCTATAGTATAATTGTGTTTTAAATTTTTTAGGAGAGTCAAAAGCTCTCCTAAATTTTCTTGTTGTAATCAATTTTTAAAAGATTATAATAATTAAGTATGGTATTTGTTTCTTTTGTCTGGCACATGCATCAACCCTACTACAAAAACGATATTGAAGGTAAATATTTAGCAAGCTGGGTAAGGCTTCACGCTTCAAAAGACTACCTTGATATGCTAAAAATTGCCCAAAACAACAATGCACGTGTTACTTTCAATCTAACGCCTGTACTTGTAAATCAAATTTTGTCCTATAAAAGCCTGGAATGCGAAAGCACAGCAAGTTTACTTGCAAAGCCCGTTAAAGAGCTTAACGATAAGCAGAAGTTGTATATTTTAGAAGATTCTTTTAAAATAAACCCCAACATTATACAAACAATGCCAAAATACAGGCAACTTTACCATAAAAAACAAAATGCTAATGCAAATATTTTGAATGTTTTTAGTGATGAAGAAATTTTAATATGTGAAGTAGCTTATTTACTTTCGTGGTTTGGGAATCTTCAAAAAGATGAAACAATAAAAAGAATAGAAGAAAATTTAAGTACAGTTGGTGAAGAAGAAAAACAATACTTGCTTGACAAACAACTCCAAATTCTTCAATCGATTGTACCAGAATATAAAAAAGCTGTCCACAATGGTGATATTTGTTTAACCACAACACCATTTTACCATCCAATTTTGCCTTTGCTTATTGATACTGATATAGCAAAAGTTTCAAACCCAGAAATTAATTTACCAAAAAAATTTAGCTACAAAGAAGATGCAAAATGGCACATACAAACTGCAAAAAACTATATGGAGCGCATTTTCGAATCTAAAATAGAAGGTATGTGGCCATCGGAAGGCTCCGTGAGTGACGAAGCACTTTGTTTAATTGCTGAGTGTGGTTTTAAATTTGCAGCAACAGATGAGCAAATCATAAAAAATTCAGGTTTCAGTGATATTTATAAACCGTATTTATATGAAAACAATAATTTATCGCTACATATGTTTTTTAGAGACCATACATTATCCGATAAAATAGGTTTTGTATACTCACATCTAAATTACAAAGATGCAGTAGAAGATTTTTTAGGCTCTATAAAATCTATAGAATCAAATAATCCACGCTCAATTGTAAGTATAATTTTAGATGGTGAAAATGCGTGGGAATACTATGATAACAATGGTTATGATTTTTTGAACCATCTATACGATAGCTTGCAAAAAGACCCAAAAATCGAACTTGCAACTCCAAATGAGTATCTAGAGCTACAAGATATTAAAGAACTAAAATTCAGCAAAATCTGGCCTGGTTCGTGGATTGGGGCTAATTTTAATATATGGATTGGCGACGATGAGGACAACAAAGCATGGGATTTACTACACAAAGCTCGCCTTGAGGTTGGATCAAACAAAGCAAGCATGCAAGAGCTTTACAAAGCTCAAGGTAGTGATTGGAACTGGTGGTATGGGAAAGACCACTCATCTACAGACGATGTTTTGTTTGATAATTTATTTAGAAACTTGCTTATAAAAGCTTATTTACTTGCAAAAAAAAATCCACCCGAAGATCTTTATTTACCTATTAAAAAACAAGTGAGCGCTCTGGAAAGCAAAAATCCAATTAGTTTCATAAACCCAAAAATTGATGGCATAATTAGTTCTTATTTTGAATGGGCAGGATCTGGCGAATTTGTAGAACTAGAATCTGCAATGAGTATTTCAGATAGAATGATTAAAAAAATTAACTATGGTTTTAATGAAAACGATATTTTTTTGAGGGTAGATTTTAACAGCAGACCACATGATTTATTTGATAAATATGATATTTGCATAGAAATATTTGACAATATTAAAACCTTCCTTTTTCTATCAAAAAAGTCAAGTTATATCCAAAGATTTGATAGAAATGGAAAAATAATTGCACAGGAGAATTTTCTGGATTATGCTATAGATAAGATTCTTGAACTTAAGATTTCAAAAGATTTTTTAGGTGTCCATGAAAAAGAAAAAGTTTATTTACATATTAATATTAAACATGAAAATCAAATTATAGAAAGATTTCCAACCAACAAAGACATACTTATTGAAATACCATCCAGAAATTTTGAATATGAGAATTGGTTTATATGATAGTTTCTATAGTAGGCAGACCCAATGTTGGCAAATCAAGCCTATTTAATTTACTTATAGGCAAAAATAAAAGTATAATAAGCGATATTCCTGGCACAACAAGGGATAGAATAGCCGATTACATGTACATTAAGGATAAAAGCGCTATGCTTATAGATACTGGTGGATTAAATGATAAAGACTACGCTTTATCAAAAAAAATCAATTTACAAACGCAAGCAGCTATTGAATCAAGCGATATTGTTATCCTTGTATTTGACGCAAAAGAACCCTTAAATGATTTTGACATATCTTTGTTTAAAATGATTGCAAAACTCAAAAAAAAATACATTGTTGTTGTTAACAAAATAGATGAAAAAAATGAAGAATTTTTTTACGATTATATTCGTTTCAAAAATGCCATATTTATTTCAACAAAGCGTAGAACCAACCTAAACATTCTAAAAGAAAGGCTCTATGAGTTAATAGAGAAAAATGTTAAGATTGAAGATGCCAATACAAGACTGGCTATTGTTGGCAGAACTAATGTTGGAAAGTCAAGTTTGTTTAATGCTATTTTACGAAAGGAACGCTCAATTGTTGACAATAATGCAGGTACAACGCGTGATAGTGTTGAAACTTTAATAAAGTATCATGAAAAAACATATAAAATTATTGATACGGCTGGTTTAAGATTGAAATTAAAAAAAGAAAGCCTTGATAAATTGGCATCTTACCTTACATTGTTTTCTATTGAAAGGTGTGATATAGCGCTTTTTGTAATTGATGCCAGTCAAGGCGTAACAACACAAGATTTAAAGATAGCTTCGATACTTGAGCGCAAACACAAAGGTATTATTGTTTTGTTTAATAAGTGGGATTTGGTTGAAAAAGATGCCGAAAAAGTTTTTAAGGATTTAAAAAACAGACTTTCTTTTATAAATTTCGTTCCATTTTTGAAGGTAAGCGCTAAAGAATCAAAAAACATCGATAAAATTTTTAAGTATGTAAGTATTGTTGAAGAATATTATAATAAAAGAGTTTCAACGCACAATCTTAACGAAGCATTTCGTTTTTTAAGCGCAAAACACCATGCAGTAAGTGTTAATTCCAAACCTATAAGGATAAAATTTATTAATCAGGTCGATATAAAACCACCTACTTTTGTTATTTTTACAAATGTAAAAAAAGTGCCCAAAAACTACGAGCACTTTGTTAAAAACCAGCTATATTCAATATTTAAATTTACAGGTTGTCCTTTAAAGCTGATTTTTAAAAATGATTAAAGATTAATCATAAAATGTTACAAAATCTTCTACGGCAATCCTATCCATAGTTAATTTGTTTATATAGGCATTATTATCCGGATACCCCAATGAAATTCCCATAACAACTATTTTTGTATCTGGTATATTAAGTGTTTTTTTAATAATTGGAGCATATGCAGCAATGGATGTTTTTGGACAAGTAGCAAGGCCAAATTCTAAAGCAAGTAACATAATAGTTTGAGCCATAATGCCAATGTCTATAAATGTATTTTCGCCTAGATTTTTTTCTCTCAATAAAAGCAATTCTACAGGTGCATTGAAAAATCTGAAATTTTCCAATATGTGTTCTTGTAAAGCAACTTTATCTTTTGGATCCAAGTTTTTAAACTCAAATACCCTTGTGTTGCAAGCTTTACGCCTGTCTTTTATGTATTGGGGCATGTCTTTGACTTCATAGATGTAATCGTATTGTCTTTCAACGCCACTTTTAACAGCTTCTACTAAAGCGTCGCTTAATTGCTTTTTGGTTTTTCCTGTCAATACTAAAATTTCCCATGGCTGGACATTGTGACCTGAGGGAGCAAATCTTGCAATATCAAATAGTTTGTAGAGTATTTCTTTATCAACTGGTTTGTCTAAAAATGCCCGTGTTGATTTTCTTAATTTTATAGCTTCAGAAACTGTCATTTAAAACCCCCTGCTTTTTATTTAAAGTGTAAACAATAAAAGCGAAAAAATCAAGAGGGAAATTTCCCCCCTTGATTTTATAAAAGGCCAGCTTCTTCTAAAATGTCATCTACATATTCTTTTAATGGATCAAGACTTTGGTGGAATAGGCATTCTGGCATTGTCTGAAGTTTATCAGCAATTTGAGGCTTGAAGTTCATCTTTGCTAATATATCTTTTTCAAGATCAATACCTGGTGCAATTTCTTTTAGTATTAAACCGTTTTCATTTAGGCCAAACACAGCCCTTTCGGTTACATAAATGATTTCTTTTTTTGCTTTTACGGCTTGTGGACCGCTAAATACTATTTTTGCAATTTTTTCGTTAAACTTTGGTATATTTCCGTCATTTTTTATTATCAATTTTCCTTTAGCAGCATCTATATCAAACTTGCCAGCAGTAAAACCACCAGCAAAGAATGTTCTAGGTGAGCCTGCGCTAATTACAGGAAAACCACCTGGGCCTGACACCCTAGTTGAACTATATGATGGATTTAGATTGCCTTTGGGATCTATTTCCATGAAACCAAGTGAAGCAAAGTCTATAATGCCACCTTCATAGTTTGTAAACATATCAGGCATAGGAATCAAAGCCTGCGGAGATATTGCAACGCCAAAATCTGGTCCAACTAAAGCAATACCACCAATTGGACCAGGCTCAACTGTTAAAGCAAGTAAATTGCTAAGTCCTAGCTCGCCAGCAAGCCAGGAAACATACACAGGTATGCCTATACCTAAGTTACCAAACAAAGGTTTTTTCAATTTTGCTGCTGTTCTCATCACTTCAATCAAAACTCTACCGGCTGCAATTCTATCCCTTATTTGATCTGGTGCAGGCAGGAGTTCTTCTAGTTCTTTTGTTTTTTTGGCTTTTACATGTCCGGCTAGCCTTGGGTCATATACATAGCTACCAGAGAGTTTATGATATTTTTCTGCATCGGGAGCTACAACCACATAGTCAACAAGTGGAGCTGGAACAATTACTTCTCTTGTTGGTATAGTATCTTTTCGTGCAACATACTTTACCTGGCAAATAACTTTACCTTGATTTGGAAGCGCTTTTGCAGCTTGAGCCATATTTAGAACTGTACCATATATGCCTTCTTCTTCCATTGAAATATTGCCATCTTCATCTGCTGTTGTGCCTCTGATGAGTGTTACATCTGGCGTTGGTGCTTGATAGAGTAGCCACTCTTCACCATTAATGTTTAACACATCTACTTTACAGGTCTTTTTCTCTTTTGCAATATCATTTGATGCACCACCATCGATTCTTGGGTCTAAAAATGTCCCAAGACCAACTTTTGTTAATAATCCTGGTCTATTGCTTGCAACTTCCCTAAACCAATAAGAAGTCGTTCCAATGGCAAAAGAATACACTTCAATTCTGTTTTCAAGTGTCATTTTCATTAAAGCAGGCGACCAACCAATAAAAGGCATTAAAACGCCTCTAATGAACGTTTGGTTTTTATCTTGATAAAGTTCAGAAAAGACTTTGTCAAGGCCTCTGTCTGGTACAGCTGGTAGTGTATCTTAGATGATAAATAAATTGTTTGGATGGCCTGTTTTTTTGTACTGCTCAAAAAGCTCCAAGATAAGGTACTCTGGTGCGGTTGAGAGATTAAACCCTGAGATAGCAACAACATCGCCATCTTTGATAACGCTTAATGCGTCGGAAACATTTACAACTTTTCCGTGACCCATTAAATCATACCTCCTAAAAAAATTTTTTCTTGCGCCTATACTAAAAGATTTAACCTAAAAAGTCAAATTAATTAAAATTAATTTTATTAAACAGCTATATTTGTTATTTTTATAAAAAAATGTTAAAATTGAAAAAAGAGGTGTCATGTGTCTTTAATTGGACAGTTATTACTAAATAACCAGAAAATAACACAAGAACAACTAAAACAAGCTATACTTGAACAGGAAAAAACTAATAAACGCTTGGGAGAAATTTTAAAAGAACATAATTTAATAACTGATGAAGATATTGCCGATGTTCTAAGTAGACAGTTTAACTTAAAGAGAGTTAACTTAAGTAATATCGTTATTGATAAATCAGCTTTATCAGTAATTAAAGAAGATGTGGCTAAAGAGCGTTTAATTTTACCTTTTGCTAAAACGGACAATGAACTCCACATAGCCGTAGTTGATCCTACAGAAAATACCTATTTGATAGATGAAATTAGATTTAAAACAGGTATTAAAAAAGTAGTTTTATATATTACGACGCCACAAGATATTATAAATGCTATAAACACAAGCTATACTGTGTATAACAAACTTGAAGAATTTGTAAAAAATCTACCTCAGATGCAAACTATAGAAGAAATTAAAGAAGAAACTCAGACTATTATAGAAGAAAATGATCCGCCTTTAATTAAATTGGTTAATTCAATTATTGAAAATGCTATTTTTGCAAGGGCTTCAGATATTCATATAGAGCCTTTTGAAAACATCTTAAGAATTCGTTATAGAATTGATGGTAAAAATATAGAAGCTATGCGTTTACCAAAACAATTTGCTTTAAGTATTATTTCAAGAATTAAAATCATGTCTCACTTAGATATTGCAGAAAAAAGACTCCCTCAAGATGGAAGAATAAAGCTTAAGGTATCAGGTAAAGAAATTGACTTGAGGGTTTCTACCATACCTGTGGCTTTTGGAGAAAAATGTGTTATGAGAATTTTAGACTCTACCAGTATAAAAGTTAAGTTAAATGATTTGGGTTTTGAGCCTGAAGATTTAGAAAAATACATAAAAGCAGCCAAATCTCCACACGGTATTATTTTAGTTACAGGCCCAACAGGTTCTGGTAAGTCAACCACGCTTTATGCAACACTAAATTTGTTAAATAATATAGGCGTAAACATACTAACAGCAGAAGATCCAATAGAGTATAATTTAGAAGGTATAAATCAACTTCAGATTAACGAAGAAATTGGTTTGACTTTTGCAAAAGCCTTGCGTTCATTTTTAAGACAGGATCCAGATATTATTATGGTTGGAGAAATTAGAGATACAGAAACTGCAGATATTGCAATTAGAGCGGCACTAACAGGTCATTTAGTATTGTCAACACTTCATACAAATGATGCACCAAGTGCCATAGCAAGGCTTGTAGATATGGGTATAGCTCCTTATTTACTTTCTTCATCGCTAAGGCTTATACTGGCACAAAGACTTGTTAGAAAGATTTGTGAGTCTTGTAAAACTGCATATGAGCCAGAGCCAGCATTGATAAAAGACCTAGGATTAGATAATACTAAAACTACCTTTTATCGTGGTAGAGGATGTGCTTTTTGTAACAATACAGGTTATAAAGGCCGAATAGCAATATATGAAGTTATGCCAATAGATGAGCAGATAAAAAAAGCAATAATTTCTGGTGCAAATACAGATGAAATAAAAAAAATAGCAATTAAAAATGGCATGCAAACACTAAGGCAAAGTGGTATAAAAAAAGTTTTGGATGGTATTACTACAATTGATGAAGTTCTCGAAGTAACAATTTAAAAAATGCTTAAAACAAAACAAGTATTAAATTCACTTGAAACTCAAATTCTTAAATTTGTCCATTTAAAAGATTATAAAAGCGCTGAAGTTTATATTAAAAAAGAAAATTCAGTGCTTAAGTTTGATAAATGTGCCGATTGGTTGTTATCAAAACTTGTTTTAAAGCCACAGGTAGAAAAAATTTTTAATAAAAAACATATTTATTGTGTTTGGGATTTACTACTAACAAAACCTTTGCGAAACGAACATTACACTCAAATAACGCCTATTATCCACGCAAAAGATTATGCTTGTATCCAAGGTACTGTTGTATCAAAAAAAGCTGGTAATCCTTATACAATTGTAATTGATGATGGCTATGGCAGGCTTGATTGTAAATGGTTTAATCTTAATCAGTTTTTAAAACATATACTGAAAAATATAAAGGTTGGATCACACGTTGTTTGCGAAGGAAAAATAACGGAATTTGGGCTTTTTAAAGAAATGCACCATCCTCGCATAAAGGCATCTAGTCAATTTAAACCACATATTGAGGTAATCTATCCTTCGTTTGGAAATCTTAAAAACACCACAATTAAAAAAATTATAGAACAGCACTTATTATTATCACCAAACCCACCTTATGATTATTTGCCTTATACAATAATTGCAAGAAACAATTTGCCATTTTTAAGTGAAGTATTTGAAGCTTTACATGTTAAAAGCGCTTTTGATGAAAAAATAGAAAAACGTTTAAAGTATGATGAGCTTTTTTTGATGCAGCTAGGACTTGCTTTGCAGGAAGCATATAAAGCAAATGAACCAATCAGTATTGAATTTGATGAGGATTTTTTACAAAAAATAGAAAAAAAGTTGCCATTTGAGCTTACAATTGATCAAAAAAAAGCTATCAATACAATTTTAAATGATATGCATTATGCCAAAACTTCATCAAGATTGCTACAAGGTGATGTAGGATCTGGTAAAACCATAGTAGCTTTGATTTGCGCTTTGGCTGTATTGAAAAACAATTACCAGGTTTGTATAATGTCTCCAACCACAAGCCTTGCAGAACAAACATTTACGGTTGCAAAAAAGTTTTTAGAGGATGAGGGATTTAATGTAGGTTTGCTTGTCAGTACAACAAAGAAAAAAAATGAAATTTATCAAGCAGTTAAAGATTTTAAAATTCATTGTTTGATAGGAACGCACGCTTTGCTAAACGAAAAGCTTGAGTTTAGTAATTTGGGTTTTTTGGTGATTGACGAACAGCACCGCTTTGGCGTTGACCAAAGAAAAATTCTCTCAAGCAAAGGAAAAAGCGCTTATATGTTAATTATGAGTGCAACTCCTATACCAAGGAGTCTGGCTTTTGCAATTTATGGTAAAACTAAAATTGTTGAAATCCGTTCTATGCCAAAAAATAGAAAAGCGGTTCATACAATTCATCTTTATAAAAAGTCTGAAGATAAAGCCTTTTTGCATGCAAGAGAAGAGATATTAAAAAAACATCAGGTTTATATCGTATTTGCTTTAATAGAAGAATCACAGTCAAAAGTAGATTTTGATTCATTAATGGGAAGTTATGAGGATATTAAAAATAAATACTTTGGCGAATTTAAATGTGCTTTTTTGCACTCAAACATAAAAAGTGCTCAAAAAGAAAAAATTTTTCATGATTTTGTACATGGCAAGATTGATTGTCTTATGAGCACAACTGTAATTGAAGTAGGTATAGATAATCCCAATGCTACAGTTATAATAATTGAAAACGCAGAAAATTATGGCCTTGCCCAGCTTCATCAGCTTAGGGGAAGGGTGGGAAGAAGCGATCTGGATTCATTTTGTTATTTAATTACAAAAGATAGAATATCTTCATTGGCAAAAAGGCGCATTGATGTATTGCTTTCTACAAATGATGGTTTTGAAATAGCAAAGCAAGATTTAATTTTGCGAGGGAGTGGTGAAATTTACTCAACAAGGCAACATGGTTTGCCAGATTTGGAATTTGCTGATATACTAAATGATAGAGAACTATTGGAAAAAGCCCAAAGTGATATTTATGAGCTTTTGAGCCTAAAGTATCCATTAAGTAATGGACTGATCAAGATGGTGGAGCATAAGTGGCAGAAAAAATTTTCTTTTGCGAGGGTAATATGAAAATAAGTGTAGCTCAAATGCAAGTTATTGAGGGCAATATGGAAAAAAATTATGAAACTTCTTTGGATATGATACAAAAAGCTAAATTAAATGGAAGCAATCTTGTGCTTTTTCCTGAACTTTTTTTGTCTGGGTTTGATTATACAAATTTAGATAAACTATCAAGACTTTCACCGAAATATATCGATAAATTGCTTGAAGAATCAAAAAATATTGCAATTTGTGGTACTTTTTTGGAAAATATTGACAATAAAATATACAATACTTTTTACTGTTTATACGAAAGAAAAGTTTTATTTAAGTACTCGAAAATCAAGTTATTTGAAGTAACAAAAGAAGACTATTATTTTAAAGCTGGCAATAAAAATCAACCAAATACATTTGATTTATTTGGTGTCAAATTTGGGGTATGTATATGTTTTGAGTTACGTTTTCCAGAAATTTTAAGAAAAGCAGCACTTAATGGTGCACAGGTTTTGCTTGTGAGTGCAATCTGGCCCGTTGAAAGACTACATGCATGGCAGAGTTTGTCATGTGCAAGAGCAATTGAAAATCAGGCGTTTGTTGTAACTTGCAATGCAAATGATAGATCTGGTAAATGGATGTGTGCAGGACATTCAAGTGTTTATGATCCAAATGGTTTACTTCTTGAGTGTGCTTTGGATTGTACAACTTTAAAAAGTGTTGTTTTTGATCCTGAATATTCACGCAAAATTCAAAAAGAATTTCCAAGTTTAATTAGAGCATATGATTTGAATTGTATGGGGGAAAAATTATGAAATTTGCTATTATCACACTATCTGATAAAGGTTATGCCAAAGAAAGAGAAGATTTAACAGGGCCTGCTTTGATAGATTTTATTCAAAAAAATTTAGGTTTTATGGAATTATCATACTATACAATAATACCAGATGATAAAGATGCGCTTAAAAGAGAGCTTTTAGAGCTTTGTGAAGCAAATGTTGATTTAGTAATAACTAATGGTTCAACTGGTATAGCTCCACGCGATATTGCACCCGATGTTACACAGGAGGTAATAGAAAAAAGACTTTGGGGATTTGAAGAAGCTATGCGATTAAAAAGTTTTGAAAAAACACCAACGGCTATTGTTTCAAGAGCATGCGTGGGCACAAGAAAGAACACGCTTATTATAAACTTGCCAGGCAGTCCAAAGGCGGCAATCGAAAATATTGGTTTTATATATAAAGCAATTGAACATACGATAAAAAAATTACAAGGTGATCAAACTCCTTGTGCGGGTGCAGTATGAGTGTTGATATAGGCGAAGTACTGGTTTTTTTATCTTTTACTTTTTTAGCACTAGAGATATTTTTTGCAAGTGGTGGTATCTTTACATTTGTAGGTTTGGTATCATTTATAATTGGGACTTACTTTTTGTATTTAGGTTTTAATGGTTTGCCGCCGGTGTTTTTGTACGTTATATGTCCTATTTTTATAGGTATCTTTATTTTTGTTGTTTTTGTAGTTGGTCTTGGTTTAAAGGCTCAAAAGCTTCCTGTGAAAACTTTAGAAAATCTTGTAGGAAAAACTGGTATATGCAAAAAACCGATTAAAAAAGATAATCCAGGTCAAATTGAAATAGAAGGCGAAATTTGGACTGCATATAGTGATTCTGATATAGAAATTGGCCAAAAAGTTACAGTAATTAAACAAGAATCTTTAAAATTATTTGTAAAAAAGGAGGCATAGTTTATGGAAAGTATCGTATTTATTGTTGTTGTTATTTTTTTATTACTTGTTATTTTAAACTCTATTCGTATTGTTCAAGAATACGATAGAGCAGTAATTTTTAGACTTGGTCGAGCAGTAGGCGTCAAAGGACCTGGTTTGATTATACTTTGGCCAATTATTGATAGTATGGCAAAGGTTTCTTTAAGGATTAATACACTTGAAGTGCAACCGCAAGATGTTATAACAAAGGATAACATAACAATTAAAATAAACGCCGTTGTGTATTTTAAAGTAGTAAATGCTCTAAATGCAGTAGTTCAGATTAAAAATTACGCATATGCAGTAGAGCAGCTTGCGCAAACTACATTAAGAAGCGTTTGTGGTCAGGCTGAGCTTGATAAACTGCTTTCAGAACGTGAAAAAGTTAATTCAGAAATCCAGGAAATTCTTGACAAACACACAGATGCCTGGGGTGTAAAAGTAACACTTGTTGAGTTAAAACAGATTGATTTACCACAGGATATGCAAAGAGCCATGGCGCGCCAGGCTGAAGCAGAAAGAGATAGAAGGGCTAAAATTATTAACGCTGATGGTGAATATCAAGCAGCTGAAAAATTAAACGAAGCAGCACGCATTATATCACAAAATCCAATAGCACTCCAGCTTAGATACCTTCAAACATTAAATGAGATTTCTTCTACAAACAACACAACCACGATTTTGCCTATTCCGCTTGATATATTAAGGGAAATTGGAAAATCAATTGCTCAAAAAGAACAAGCCTAAAAGCTTAAATTTTTGTTATTGCTTTTAAAATAGAGAAATACTAGTGATATTTTAATTCTATTAAGTGGTTTTTACTATTAAAGCTTTTTTGAGATTACACAATAACAGAATACACCCGCGATTTCATTAACTCCGTTAAATATTGTTAGCATTTTTAATAAATTCTGCATTACCAACACTTAACGGATCAGGCACAAACGGGGTGATGCAACACTGCCTGATGTCTACATAATACCGATTGAGTATGTTTTTAATCGTGTAATTGTTGAGTTTCTTAGGCGTTAACCTGCCATAATCATCGGTATTATGAAGATTTGTTTTCAGAACATCTGAAACAAATCTTAAAAGAATATTTTTACTTGCGTTTAAGTCTGCGTTAGCTTTGTGTCCGCAATTTTCACACTCAAAATCTTCCTGGGTTTTTCTATTTGATCTTGATATATGTCCGCATACCGGGCAGGTTTGAGAAGTATAGTGGCTTGGAGTAATATGAACCCTGATACCTCTTTTTTCTGCCTGGGTAATAAGCTTGTTTTTAACATTAGATAAGTGCAGGAGCTTGGAAAGTCTTGAGTATTTTATGTCAAATTCTTCATTAATGCCAAACTTACCAGATAACAAAAGGTCTTCTATTACAAGATCTGTAATGCTGTTTTTTTCAAGATAGTTTAAGAGACTATATATGAGATAAGATACATACCAGTCAAGCTGTCTGTATATTTTTTTAAGTTTTTTAAGCTGTTTAGCTGTTAGATTCTGATAACCTATTTGATCTAACTCTTTAAGGTTTGACACAATACGTTTCATATAGTTTCGGTCGTAATCTACTATGTAACCATCAGAAAGAGTGGCAAAGTTGTTTTTAAGATTCAAGTCCATGCCTATAGGTTTGCTGTAAGGCTTGAATGTAGGCTTTTCTGCTTCATAGACAGTTGCTATGTTTATCTTATTGCCTTTAGCAGACGGATAAATGACAAATTCTTTTGCTGTAGGCTTTCTAGTTCCGTTGTGGTAATCATCGTTTATCTGCAGTGGCAATCTAAATTCTTTGCCGTTTTTCATTCTAAATACAAACCAGTATTTATACAGAGTATTTTCATTATCGTAATCAATGCGGGCTTTATTTACAGTGTGGTCTAGCAGTAAAGAAGATGTTTCTGTAAACTTTATAAGCTTTAATTTGTTTAAAATTCTTGTTTGTATGTTTTTTGCAAGGTTTACAATGCGGGCAAAATAAGGCTTGGTTTTGTAATACTCATACAAAGCTGTAATACCTTCATTTTTAAGCTGCGGCAGTATGTCTTTGTCTAACTCAAGGTAAACAAGGTATTTGACAAACTTTGTAAGTTTTGTTGATTTGAATTTTATTTCAAAACGCTTTGTATCGCCTTTTTTAGCATATTTTGTGTCTTTTTTGTAGCGTTCTATAATCATTTCACTTTGCAGTCTGACTTTGAAGTTCTGCAGGCGCTTGTTTAAAGCGTTTTTATAGTTATCTACAAGCATTTGATGTTCTTTCTGGATGTTCCATGCAGGGATGAGTGGGTCTTTTGTCGGATTTTCAGCTGTTTCATCATTGTAAAGATTAACACTACTGTAAAGTGCGTTAAGCTTTTTAATGCCGTCTGAAACTAAGAGGAGATGCCTGTTAGCGTAAATACACTCAGAAAGTTTGTTTTTAATCTCTGTTGTTCGTTTCAGCACAGCAAAAACGTCTTCGCCTTTGGTTTTATTGTAGTATTTAGAAGTAAACAAAACAGATTTAATCATTGCTGCTGTCTCCCTTAATAAGCTGATCTATGAGCGTTTTTTTTCTTTTGCTGTAGAGTTTCATAGAGTAGCAATGAAGCAGGCTTACTATTTCTTCAAATATCTCTTCGCTGTCCAGTTTTTTAGAACCAATTTCGTTTACAACAACTATTTGCGTATTGTATTTTTTAAACAGATAACCAAATAGATCAAAACCAACCCTTGAAAGCCTGTCTTTGTATGAAATAATTACTCTTTCTATTTTTCCTGCTATGACTAAATCAAGCATATTAAAAAACTCTTTTCTGTCTTTAAAACTTATACCGGATGCAATGTCGGAAAATACTGCATTAATAGTCCAGCCGTTTGAGTAACAGAATGTTTTGAGCATTTCTATCTGGTTTTCTAAATCCTGTTTTTGTTTCCTTGTTGACACTCTTGCATATATCACAGTCTGGCGGTTTATGCCTTTGTTAAATATCTTATATACATCTTCATCGTTATAATCATAATGTCCGCTTGGAAGAACAGTTACTCTTATTGTTCCGTTTTTGACATATTTAGTAAGTGTTTGGCGTGTAATACGCAGCAGGTTTAAAACTTCTTTTGTTTTCATAATTATATTATATTCCTAAATCAGAAAAAGTCAAGGTTTTTAATAAAAAAAAAGAATATAATAGAATAAAGTTAATGAAAGAGGGAACTATATACCTAACACGATAATTGCTAAAGCAAGAAGTGCAACTATGCTTATATAAGCTTTAGAATACGAATAATTTTTGAGTATTTTTTTGCTGCTTGCAAGTGCTATTAAAAAACCGATTGGTAATACAAAACCATTAAAAGCTTCTACATCGACCATAATTTTTACAAGTGGTATTCCAGGTATTAATATAATAATCGCACTTAGGGCAACTAAAGTAATGTATATTAAGTAAAATAATTTTTCTTGCTTAAAATTAGCATTTAGAGAATGACCAAAATTCCAGGTTTCGCCAGATGCCCACGCAAACGACATAGATACAACAAATGCAGCTAAAATACTTGAAGCATAAAGTCCAACAGCAAATAGCAATGCGCTGTATTTTCCTGCAATTGGCACCAAAGCCAGAGCAAAGTTACAAGCATTATTAGGAGAAATATGTTCTCTATATAGCACAGATGCGCCAAGTATAATTACTACAATCATTAAAATTTGCGTTGCAAAGCTCCCGATTAAAGTATCCCATTTTGCAAAATTTATATCGCAAGCTTGCAAGCGTTTTTCCACTGTAGCACTTTGTTGGTAGTAAATCATCCATGACATGATAACTGCACCTACATTTGCAGCTATAAGGAAAAGGTAATTTTTGTTATTAAAAGGTTGAGCTAAACTGAAACTTTTTGCTATTTCTGAATAATTTGGATGAGATATTAAGCAAGCAGGTATAAAAGCGAAAGAGACTAAAGAAAAGATAATAGCGATATTTTCTGCGCGCTTATATTTGCCGCTTAAAGCTACAAAAACTAATAACAATGCGCTTGTAATAATAGAATAATCCTTTGGTATACCTACAATTTCTGAACTTGCTGCAATACCTGAAAACTCTGTTAAAAGTGCGCTAAAAACCACAACAAGTAATAAAATAGTGGAAAACGCAGCCCAATTTTCACCAAAATATTCACGGATTAACTCGCCATGCCTTTTACTTGTAACGCATCCAAGTCTTGATGCAATTTCTTGTACTATATATAACAATGGTATAAGCAATATTTGTAAAGGTATCAGAGTATAGCCATATTTTGCACCTGACACAAAAGCTGTTGTAATTGAACCGGCGTCCACACCCGCAATCATCACTATAAAACCCGGACCAAATGCAGCCAAAAAGGATAAAAACCAGATTTTGAAGTTTTTTTCATAAAGTGTTCCTCTAACTTAAAAGAATAATTAGTCTCATATAAATCAAATATAAAAAGTCAACTAAATTAAATTGAGTCAAGCATAAATACTTGTTGTATTTAAAAGTCCTTTTAATCTACATATTGTTGACAAAATCAGCGCTATTTGGTAGATTAAGCTGGTAAGTTTTGAAGGGCTTTTGTGTGGTAGGTTAAAGCCAGATACGTTTTTTAAAAAAAGGGCTAAAGTAGAGTTTTAAATTTATTATTTATCTATAGTGCTTTAAAAAGGTGGTTTTGATGAGGGGTCTAAAGTTAATTGCTGGCTCAGCTAACAAGGAATTATCTCAAAAAATAAGTGATTATCTTAATGAGCCAATTGTCGATACAGAGATCTCGCGCTTTAGCGATGGTGAAGTTTCGGTTCAGATAAAGGAAAACATTCGAGGCTCCGATGTATTTTTGATTTGTTCTTTATCTAGACCCGTTAATGAAAACATAATGGAGATGCTTGTTACAATGGATGCGATAAAACGCTCAAGCGCGAATTCCCTAACTGTTGTTTTACCATATTATGCGTATGCTAGGCAAGATAGAAAAGTAAAGTCACGTGTGCCAATAAGTGCAAAACTTATGGCAGATTTGCTTACTGTATCTGGAGCAGACAGGATTGTGGCTATGGATTTACATGCTGGTCAAATCCAAGGTTTTTTTGATATACCGGTTGACCACTTATATGCGTCGCCTGTTATAGCTAATTATATTCGTGAACTTCACAAGGAAGATATTGTCATAGTTTCACCAGATGCAGGTGGCGTTGAGCGAGCTAGAGAGTTGGGCAAAAAGCTTGGATGCAGTCTTGCTATTGTAGATAAAAGAAGACCTAAACCCAATGTAAGCGAAGTGCTACATATTATAGGTGAAGTAGAGGGAAAAACCGCTGTGCTTGTAGATGATCTTATAGATACAGCAGGTACAATTGTAAATGCAAGTATTGCTTTGGCAGAAAAAGGTGCATTGGAAATTTATGCATGTTGTACACATCCTGTACTTTCTGGACCTGCGCTTGAACGAATAGAAAACTCTCCTATAAAAGAACTTGTTGTTACAGATACACTTGTGTGGAATAAAGATAGGGATTGCAAAAAGATAAAAACGCTTTCTGTTGCCAATGTTATTGGGGAAGCAATTAGAAGAATTTATAATAAAGAATCGGTGAGTTCACTGTTTGATTAAAAGGAGGAACAATGCAATTTAAAGCACAAATCAGGGATGCAAAGGCAAAAACACTTAGAAAACAAAACCGCATACCTGCTGTAATTTATGGGCAATTGCCTAAGCCTATTAATATAAGCCTGGATAAAAAAGAAACACTTGCAATTTTAAGAAAAGCAAGACGAACTGATATTTTTGAGGTTAGCTTTGATAACGAGACTTTTAGATGCATTATAAAAGAAGTACAAAAACACCCCGTAACTTCTGATATTTACCATGTAGATTTTTATAAATTTGACCCAAACAAGCACATTAATATAGAAGTGCCAATTGTGCTAAAAGGCGAACCAAAAGGTGTAAAAGCAGGTGGTGATTTGTATCAGCCAAGAAAGAAAATTGCACTAAACAGCCTACCAGATAAAATACCGCATGAAATAGTTTTAGATGTAACAAATCTGGAAATTGGCGATTCTATTCATGCATTTGATTTAGAACTTCCCGAAGGAGTAAAGATAGCAAGCAGTAAAAATTTTGAAATTGTAGGTGTTGTAGGTAAATCTAAGGAAGAATTGGCTGAAGAGAAAACTGAAACTCCTCAAACTTAATAATCTTTTATGCATGTAATTGTTGGGCTTGGAAATCCTGGTGAGGTTTACGCAAATACTTTTCATAATGCAGGTTTTTTAGTTCTTGACTTAATAGCAACAAAACTAGGTGCAAAATTTACTACAAGCTCATTTCATGCAATGTATGCATTGTCTTACATTGAACAGACAAAAGTATTGCTTGTAAAACCAACCACCTACATGAACTTAAGCGGAAAGGCTGTAGGTTTAATTGTTAGTTTTTACAAAATTGACATAAAAAACCTAATTGTAGTAAGGGATGATATTGATATAGAGCTTGGGAGAATTAGACTTAAGCGGAATTCATCAAGCGGTGGGCACAAAGGTATACAATCAATTATTGACACTTTGGGCTCAAAAGCTTTTGTGCAGGTAAAGATTGGAGTGAGAAATATATCATTGGTAAATGTTTTTAAGGGTGATGTAGCAAATTATGTGTTAAAAAAACTTAGCGAAGATGAAAAAAAAAATTTAAGTCAAAGCGCTGAAATTGCATGCGAAGCTTGTATGAAAGTTGTGGCGGATGGATTTGAAAAAGCGGCAAATTTATATAATAACTAGATTTGCTCTGAGGATGGGTTGTAAGCAATAAAGTTCTTCGGGCGGTGTCCTTAAAATGATGTACTAGCTAAATTGACAAAAGTTATGAATAAAAAGGATGTAAAGAGCAACGATGGCACTAAAGAAACTAAAAATTAAAGATAAAATAGTCGAACATTGTATAATACAAGGTGGTATGGGTGTAGGAGTAAGCCTGTATCCTTTGGCAAAAGCTGTTTCACAAAACGGCGGTGTGGGCGTTGTATCAAGTGTAGCTTTAGATAGAATCTTAAGTAAGCGAAATAACAAAAAATATTCTATATATGAAGCTTGTGAAGAAGAAATCGCACTTGCAAAAGACGGTTCAAACTGTATAGGCATAAATATTATGGTAGCTGTGCAAAAAGATTACGAAGCAAGCGTCAAAGGTGCAATAGCTGGCGGTGTAGACATAATCATATCTGGTGCCGGACTTCCTACTGAACTTCCGAAGATAGCTGCAAGTAAAGATGTGGCGCTTGTCCCTATTGTATCAAGCCTAAGGGCGTTTGATATTATTTGTAAGCGCTGGGAACGTTTTGGGGCAAGGCCTGACGCTGTTATAGTGGAAGGGCCTTTAGCTGGAGGACACCTGGGTTTTCATTTTGCAGATTTAGATAAAGAAGAAAATAAACTTGAAAATCTTTTTCCTCCAATAAAAGAAAAAGCAATAAAATGTGGTGATATACCTGTTATTGTAGCAGGAGGCATCTACACGCACGAAGATATAAAAAAATTTTTGAATATGGGAGCAGATGGTGTGCAGATGGGTACAAGATTTTTAGCAACATTTGAAAGCAGTGCTTCCGATGACTATAAACAGGCAGTAATTAAAGCAAATAAAGACGATATTATTGTAGCATATAGACCAGGCTCACCTTCTGGTTTACCATTTCGCGTAATAAAATCATCGCCCATGTATCAGGATGCACTTTTAGCAAAAAGACCACCAAATTGCGATAAAGGTTATTTATTAAACAAAGATGGATATTGCCCTGCTATGGTAGATAATGTAAACTATTTTTGCATATGTAATGGTTTACTTTCGAGTGCTGGTTACAATAGTGACAAGGAAAGACCTATTTACACTGTAGGCACAAATGCTTATAGAATTGATAGGCTTTTAAGTGTAGAAGAGTTGATGAAGGAGCTTGTTTATGGATAAAGATATAAATATTGGGATTTTTGGTCTTGGCACTGTAGGTTGCGGTGTTGTTAAAATTTTACAGGATAATGCTGATTTAATAAGAAAACGATTGGGTTTTGGCATCAATATTAAAAAGGTTTTTTCCCGAACTTCCAAGTGCAAGAATCTAATAACAAATTACATTTACGCAAAAGATTATAAAGAATTATTTGACGATGATATAGATATTGTTTTGGAACTCATTGGTGGTATTGATGTAGCACGTAAGTTTGTTTGCCAAGCTATCGATAACAAAAAAAACATTGTTAGCGCAAATAAAGCACTTTTTGCAAATCATGGTTTTGAGATTTTTTCTAAAGCTGCTCAAAATGGTGTAAAAATTGGGTTTGAAGCTTCAGTGGCAGGCGGTGTGCCTATTATAAAGGTTATTACCAGGGACTTAATGGCAAACAACATAAAAAGCATAAAAGCAATTGTAAATGGTACATGTAATTATATTTTAAGTCAGATGTTTGAAACACACGAGTCTTTTGAAACTATATTAAATAAAGCAATTAAAGAAGGTTACGCTGAACGTGATCCGTCATTTGATATAGATGGTATTGACTCTGCTCAAAAGATGGCGATTTTAGCTTCCATTAGTTTTAATGCTAAAGTTGAAGAAAAAGATGTACATGTTGAAGGCATAAGAGATATTGACTTTATTGATATAGATTTTGCCCAAAAGTTAGGCTATAGAGTAAAATTGCTTGGTATAGCAAATTCAAAAGATAATAAACTACTTGTACGTGTTGCCCCTTATTTTATAGAGCAAGATAATATACTTGCTAAAGTGGATGGTGTTTATAATGCAATAAGCGTTATTTCTGATATGACAGGTCAGACTACATATGTGGGAAAAGGTGCAGGTAGTTTACCCACAGCTTCATCTGTGGTTGCAGATATCATTGATATTGCAAAAGATATTGAATCTGGTACAGTAAAAGATACACTTTCTATGCGTGTGTTTGAAAAAATGGAATTTGTAGATATTGATAGTCTTGAGTCTCATTTTTATATAAGGTTTAGTGTTGTAGATAGTGTTGGTGTGCTTAGCCGTATTGCCAATGTTTTAAGCAAGTACAATATTAGCATAAAAAGTGTTGTACAAATAGGAAAAGGTTTGGATGTTGTGCCACTTTTAGTATTAACGCACAAAGCTAAAGAGTCTAATGTTAAAAAAGCAATAAGAGAAATTGAAAAAAATCATCAGACTATAATTAAAAATGGCACTGTTTTGATTAGAGTTTTGGATTAATCACATTGTGTTTTAGGTTCATCCTGAGCGTCAGAGAAGGATCTACTTTTGGGATTCTTCGCACACTCGTGTGCTCAGAATGACAAGTAGTTTGCAGAGTTTTTAAAAGGAGTGTTTATGAATGGTAAATTGTGGGCTGGACGCTTTAATACTGGCCAGGATAATCTAATGGAACAATTTTCAGAAAGTATAAGCTATGATAAGCGTCTTTATAAATATGACATATTAGGCAGCATTGCTCATGTTAAAATGCTTGCTAAGCAATCAATTATTTTACAAGAAGAAGCCGAGAAAATTATTGATGGTTTACGTAAAATTGAAAGACAGATTGAAGCAGGTGAATTTGAATTTAATCCACAAGATGAAGACATACACATGGCAATAGAACGTGCTCTTATTAATTTAATTGGTAAAGTAGGGGGTAAGCTTCATACGGCACGCTCAAGAAATGATCAAATAGCACTTGATGAGCGTTTGTTCTTAAGAGATATAAGCATAGAAATAATAGATAGACTAAATGGATTGTTAAAAAATCTTGCACTTTTTGCTAAAGAGCATATTGATGTTATAATACCAGGTTTTACACACATGCAACATGCCCAACCGATATTATTTTCACATTACATAATGGCTTTTTTTGAAAAATTTAAGAGAGATAAAGAAAGATTTTTAGATACAATAAAGCGTATTGATGTAATGCCACTTGGTGCTGGGGCGCTTGCTGGCACAATTTGGCCTATAGATAGACGTTACACTGCAAGTTTACTTAATTTTACACAAATATCTAAAAACTCTATCGATGCGGTATCTGATAGAGATTTTATGATAGAGTTTTTAAATAATTGCGCTATATTTTCTATGCATGCATCAAGACTTGCAGAAGATTTTATCATTTACTCATCTTCAGAGTTTTCTTTTATAGAACTACCTGATGAATTTTCAACAGGCTCAAGTATTATGCCACAAAAGAAAAACCCTGATAGCTTAGAGTTGATAAGGGGTAAAACAGGTAGAGTATATGGTAATTTGTTTACACTTTTAACAGTGATGAAAGGTTTGCCACTTTCGTATAATCGCGATATGCAAGAAGACAAAGAAGCACTTTTTGATACAATTGACAATTGTTTAATGATTATTGATATACTATCAAAACTAATCCCAAAAATTAAACTAAATATTGATGAAATTGAAAAATCACTTGAAAAAGGCTTTATTACAGCAACTGATTTGGCTGATTATCTAGCTTTTAAAGGTTATGCTTTTAGAGATGCTCACAAAATTGTTGGTTCAATTGTAGCATATGCTATAACTAAAAACAAAACGCTAAAAGAACTGACGCTTGAAGAATACAAGCAGTTTGCAGACCAGATTGAAGAAGATGTTTATGATTACATAGACTATAGGCGTAGTGTAGACAAAAGAAAATCTTTTGGTGGCACTTCCAGAGCCAATGTATTAGAGCAAATTGAAGAAGCACTTAAAAGCTTTGATGAAAAAAGTTCCCATGTAGATTTGTGCCCCAGGTGTTCTTATCCAATTAAGATATATAAAAACCCGTCTTTGACTGTGGATTGTATAATAGAAAAAGACAATAAAGTGCTTCTTATAAACAGAAAAAACTATCCTTTTGGTTTTGCTTTGCCGGGTGGTTTTGTAAATTACGGCGAAAGTGTGGAGCAAGCTGTAATTAGGGAAGTAAAAGAAGAAACAAGCCTTGATATTGTAGAGCCAAAGCTTTTTGGTGTTTACTCAGATCCAGAAAGAGATCCAAGAAGCCATACGGTAAGCGTTGTATTTTATGCCAAAGCAAGTGGCACCCCAAAAGCTTCGGATGATGCTGAGGATTTAGGTTTTTTTGATCTGGATAATTTGCCTGAGCATATCGTATTTGATCACTTAAAAATCTTGAAAGACTATTATGAATTCAGAAAAAAGATATAATACCAAAGGTGAGTTGGTTGAAATTATTATTAATGAAGATTTTTGCAATATCGAAAATAAAAAAGTAAAAATTGGCAACACGTATACATATCTTGCTCTTGTAAGGATCTTAAAAAATAGAAATATCTCGGATATTGACAAATTTTTAAGACCATCACTATCGCACCTATACGACCCATTTTTACTAAGTGATATGGATTTAGCTGTAGCTCGCACTGTTAGGTCTCTTATTGCAAAAGAGCGTATTTGCATTGTAGGTGATTATGATGTTGATGGAATAACTGCTTGTTCAATACTCATAAAATTTTTTCAAGAAATTGGCGCAAACATAACATATTATATACCAAAAAGAGAAGATGGCTACGGTTTATCGCTTTCTGCTATAAAATACGCACATCAAAAAAAAGCAAAATTAATTATAACCGTAGATAACGGTATTTCTAGCCAGGACGAAATAGAATTTGCAAAACAATTGGGTATAGATGTAATTATAACAGATCACCATGAACCAAATACTGTACCCAATGCATATGCCGTTGTAAATCCAAAGATGAAAAATTCCAAATACCCCTTTAGTGAGCTTGCAGGAGTAGGTGTTGCATTTAATTTTTTACTCGCTTTGAGAAAAACATTGAGAGAGAGAAATTTTTTTACGAAAGAGCCAAATCTTGCAAACTATTTAGATCTTGTTAGTTTGGGCACACTTGCTGATGTTGTACCACTTGTTGATGTTAATAGGGTTTTTGTAAAGTATGGCCTATCAAAAAGCTCAAAAGCATTGGATAAATTAAAAGCTGTTTCAAATATCTCAAGCAATTTAAGTACTTATGATGTTGCATACAAAATAGCGCCAAGAATAAATTCTGCTGGTAGGCTTGCCGATGCTAATCTTGCAATAGATTTGTTTACAACAACACAAGAAATTAAGATGCTAAAGATAGCAAACTGGCTAGATGAGTTAAATATAAAACGAAAACGCCTGCAGCAGACAATTTTACAAGAAGCAAAATCAATAGTAGCAGGTGCAAAACATTATGATGCAATTGTAGTCAGTGGTAAGTGGCATAAAGGAGTAATTGGTATAGTAGCAGGAAACCTTGCCCATTTTTATAGAAAGCCTTCCATTGTTATATCAGAAGATAATTATTTATGTGTAGGTAGTGGAAGAAGTATCGAATCTATAAATCTCTTTGAAATTGTAAAGCGTCATGAAAACTTGCTTGATAAGTTTGGTGGTCATAAATTAGCTGTTGGGCTTACACTTAAAAAGGAACATATAGAACCATTTAGAGAAGCTATCAACAAAGAAGTCTCAAGACTTAAAGTAAACGCTTCTTACAAGCTTAGAGTTGATTTATCCTGCAATATAAACATTTTTGATAATATTGATTTTTTAGAAAATCTAAGGGAACTTGAACCATTTGGCGCAGGGCATGAAGAACCAACATTTTTTGTAAGAGGCGGTATTTTGAAAGATATACAGAAAAAACCTTACCATAATATTCTTTTTTTTGATTTCAATGGCAAAAGTAAATCGTTTGTGTCAACAGATGCCGATAACTTAAAAATAAATGAGTGCTACAGTATAGCTTTTTATATAACTTTTAATAAAGCGTATTACAACTTTACAATAAAAGATATATTTAAGGAGTAAATATGGGTTTTAGTGAAAATGCTATAACAGTATTAAAGTCTCGATACCTTAAAAAAAATGAACGTGGTGAGATTATAGAAACGCCAGATGAGATGTTAAAACGTGTGAGCAAACACATAGCGCAGCTAGAAAAAGATTTTGATTATTGGTTTGAGAAATTTTATGATTTAATGGCTTCACTTAAATTTTTACCAAATACACCTACTTTGATAAATGCAGGTAACCCACTAGGTCAGTTGTCAGCTTGTTTCGTGTTGCCTGTCGGTGACTCTATGGAAGAGATATTTGAAGCTGTAAAACAAACTGCTATTATACACAAAACTGGTGGTGGAACAGGCTTTTCTTTTAGTAGGCTAAGACCAAAAGGTGAGGTGGTCCAATCTACAAAAGGTGTAGCATCTGGTCCTGTATCATTTATGAAAGTATTTGATTGTGCTACAGAATCTGTTAAGCAAGGTGGCGTAAGACGCGGTGCAAATATGGGAATTTTAAGGGTTGATCATCCAGATATCTTAGAGTTTATACACTGCAAAGAACAGGAAAATGCCATAACGAACTTTAATATAAGCGTTGCTATAACTGACGACTTCTTAGAAAAACTTAAAAATGATGAAGAATATGAACTAATAAATCCACATACAAAAAAGGTAGCAAATAAACTTAAAGCTTCATTTGTATGGGATGAGATTGCAAATAATGCATGGAAAAATGGAGAGCCAGGTCTTGTTTTTATTGACAGAATAAACAAACTTCACACTTTAAAAGGTGTCGAAATTGAAGCAACAAATCCTTGCGGAGAACAGCCTCTTTTGCCTTATGAATCTTGCAATTTAGGATCTATCAATTTATCAAAATTTGTTAAAAATAGTTCAATTGACTGGGAAGATTTAAAAGAATGTGTTCACACTGCAGTACGTTTTTTGGATAATGTAATTGATGTTAATAGCTATCCGATTGAACAGATAAAAACAGAAACGCTAAAAAACAGAAAAATAGGTCTTGGCATAATGGGATTTGCAGATATGCTTGTAGATTTAAATATAGCATACAATAGCAAAGAAGGTGTTAAATTAGCAAGTGATGTTATGAGTTTTATACAAAAAGAAAGTCACATAGCATCAAGTAATTTAGCAAATGAGCGGGGCTGTTTTCCAGCTTATGAAAATAGTATTTTCAAAGATCAAAATATACCAATGCGCAATGCCACAACAACAACTATCGCTCCAACTGGTACAATATCTATGATAGCTGATTGTTCATCAGGTATTGAACCATACTTTACGCTGGCCTATTACAAACAGGTTCTTGATGGCAAAAAACTTAAGTATGTAAATGAAAGACTGCTTGATAGACTGCAATCAAGCGGTATTAATGTGGATGATTTTTTAGAAGAACTTATTGCAAATGGTGGAAGACTAAAAGGCCTAGGCTTGCCAAAGTCTATTGAAGATTTAAGCAAGATTTTTGTAACTTCAATGGATATGGACTACACTGCCCACATTGATATGCAAGCGGCTTTTCAAAACTACACAGACAATGCTGTATCAAAAACAATAAACATGCCAAATTCTGCCACTGTAGATGATGTTAAAAAAGCATATTTTTATGCTATAGAAAAAGGCTTAAAAGGCCTAACCGTATATAGAGACGGTTCAAGAAGTGTTCAGGTTTTGGTATCGGAATCCAAACAAGAAAAACTACAGGCTATTAAACGCGGACGTGTATTGCGTGGCTTTACAGAAAAACTCAAAACATCCCGAGGAAGCTTATATGTAACGGTAAATACCATGGGAGGCAAACCTGTGGAGGTTTTTGCTAATATTGGCAAATCAGGTGGCGATATATCGGCTTTATCTGAAGCAATTGGCAGACTTATTTCAATAGCTTTGCAAAACGGAGTAGATGTTGAAAAGATTGTAAATACGTTAATAAACATTACAGGCGCTCAGCCTATTTGGAATGAAGGCAGGCTTATTAAATCTGTACCAGATGCTATAGCACAGGTATTGAAGGATCATTTTTTAGACAAAAAGGTTGAAAAAAATTATGAAGAGTGTCCTGAGTGTGGTGGTGTGTTAGAAGAAGTAGAAGGATGCGCTGTGTGCAAAAACTGTGGGTATTCGAGGTGTAGTTAATGGATATTGAAAAGTTAGCTATTGAACAGTTCGAACAAATAAAAAGAGGAAGTATAGAAATAATAGAAGAAGAAGAGCTTAAAGAAAAAATAAAAGAATCACTTAAAACAGGAATACCGCTAAAGATTAAAGCAGGTTTTGATCCAACTGCAAAAGATTTGCATCTTGGCCACACTGTGCTCATACAAAAACTTAAGCATTTTCAAGATTTGGGTCATGAAGTTTACTTTTTAATTGGCGATTTTACTGCTACCATAGGAGATCCTACTGGTAAAACACAAACAAGGCCATCTTTAAGTAAAGAAGAAGTTGAAGAAAATGCTAAGACATATAAAGAGCAAGTGTTTAAGATTTTAGATAAAGATAAGACGAAAGTCGTTTATAATTCAACATGGTGTGAAAAGCTATCTGCCGCGGGCTTAATTGAGCTTGCAGGTCATATGAGTGTAGCAAGAATGCTTGAGAGAGATGATTTTGAGAAAAGGTACAAAAGTGGAAAACCCATATCAATAAAAGAATTTTTATACCCATTGATTCAAGGATATGATTCTGTTGCGCTAAAAGCTGATGTGGAGCTTGGCGGAAGCGATCAGAAATTTAACCTTTTGGTTGGTAGATTGTTACAGTCAAAATTTGGCCAAAGGCCTCAAAGCATCTTGATGATGCCTATACTTGAAGGTACAGATGGTAAAAACAAAATGAGCAAGTCTTTGGGTAACTATATAGGGTTAAACGAAAGCCCAATTGATATGTATGGCAAAATAATGTCTATATCGGATGAGCTTATGTTTAGATATTACGAGCTATTATCAGATAAATCTGTACAGGAAATTGAAAGCTTTAAAAAACAAATACAACAAGGTTCTTTAAACCCAAAATTTGTTAAAGAACAACTTGCTTTAGAAATAGTTGAAAGGTTTCATCCAGGTCAATCTCAAAAAGCAAAAAAGACATTTGATGCCCTAACACACAATGAAAGGCCCGATTTGCTTGAAGAGATAAATTTAAAAATTGATACGCAAACAATTTGGATATGTCACTTGATAAAAAATATAGGCTTTAGTGATTCTACATCCAAGGCAAAACGCTTAATTGAGCAAAAAGGCGTTTATATAAACGATAAAGTATTAGAAGATGTAGGATTGCAAATAAAAAAAGGTGAAAGTTTTGTATTGAAAGTTGGTAAAAAACAAATTGCAAAGGTAACAATTAAGTAGAGGCTTTTATGCTTTTGACTATCGATGTAGGAAACACAACAACAGGATTTGGCGTCTTTGAAGGAAAAACACTTATATATACATTTCGCATAAGCACAATAAACCGTACTGATGACGAAATAACAATACTGCTTTATGATTTGTTTAAGATTAATGGCCTCGATTTTAATATAGAAGGTGCAATCATTAGCTCAGTTGTGCCATATTTAACACAAAAAATCGTAAATGCAATTGAAAAAATATTCAAAGTAAAAACTAAAGAAGTAGGAGCAGGAATAAAAACTGGTGTAAAAATTCTTTACGATAACCCAAAAGAAGTAGGTGCAGATAGAATAGTGAATGCCCTTGCTGCCTATGAGAAGTGTTTGGGTGCTGCAATTGTTGTAGATTTTGGTACGGCTACAACATTTGATTGTGTTAGTGAAAAATGCGAGTACCTGGGCGGTGTGATAGCACCAGGTGTAAATATATCTATGGAATGCTTAAGGGAACACACGGCAAAATTACCAAAAATCAGTCTTGAAAAACCAATGCGAATTATTGGTAAAAATACCATAGAAAGTATGAGAAGCGGTATTTATTTTGGTTATATTGAAATGGTAGAAGGCATTATTGAAAGATTAAAGCTTGAGATGCAAAACCCCTCTGTTATTTTTACAGGAGGAGATGCTCAGTTTTTCATAAAAGAAATAAAACATGTTGATTATTTTGAGCCGAACTTAACATTTTACGGACTTTGGAGTATATATTACAAAAATGTATGAAATTTGTGTATATGGTGCTGGAAGCTGGGGTACTGCTATTGCTAACTTACTTGCAAAGAAAAATTTAAACGTTTGTTTGTGTGCTCGCGATGAAAAACTTATTGAAACAATGCAGGCAAGCTACCAAAATGACAAGTATTTAAAAGGTGTACATCTATCTCAAAATTTAGTTTTTGATACACCAAAAAACTCGTCTATTGGCATTTTTGCAGTACCGGTTAAGTATCTGCGAGGATTTATAAAACAATTTTCTATAAAAGTTGATTTGGCATTAAGTTTAAGCAAAGGTATTGAAGAAAAAACCTTTCTAACGCCTTCTGGTATATTGATTGAAACACTAGGTATTACAAAAGAACAATTTGCTGTATTATCTGGACCTAATTTTGCACTTGAGGTTGCATTAGAGTTGCCTACAGCATCCGTTGTAGCTTCATGTAATAAAAAATTAGCTAAAAAGTTTCAAAATATTTTTAATACGATGTATTTTAGAGTTTATACATCATCGGATTATATTGGCATAGAGTATTTAGGTGCGCTTAAAAATATCCTAGCAATTGCTTGTGGTATTAGTGACGGATTAAATTTAGGACAAAATGCCAGAGCCGCTTTGATTACTCGTGGTGTTGCAGAAATTACAAGAATTTTTAAATTTTTTGGTGGTAAAAATAAGACAATGCTTGGTCTTGCAGGCATTGGCGATATAATTTTAACAACAACGGGCAACTTAAGCCGAAATCGTATGCTTGGTTTAAAATTAGCCCAAGGTTTGCCTATTGACGAAATTTTAAGCCAATTAAAAGGTATTCCTGAAGGTTATAATACAGTGATGGCTGTATTTGAATTTTCTAAAAAGTATTCTATAGAAACACCTATAATAAATGAAATTTACAATATTATAGTAAACAAAAAAGACCCTTTTGAATCGATAACCGCATTAATGAGCAGACCACTTAAGTCAGAATAAGTCCGTCATTATGAGGAGCATTAAGCGAAGAATCCCACAAGTAGATCCTTCGGGCTTTGCGCCCTCAGGATGACTAACTTCGCTAGCGCTTAAGTATGATATTAATTTAATTTTTTTTCCTTCCATGCTAAAAGTTTTGCAATTTCAGAGGCGAAAGATTTTAACAGAACATTTGTATTTTCTATTGATTCTCTAATTGACAAAGGCTTGTTTGTTATACTTAAAGCAATGTCGATTGTATCTTTGTATGTGTCTCTATCTGATATGCTACCAGCCAATGCAATTGTTAAACCATTTTTATTTATACTTTTAAACCTTTTTGCTACACGGTATGGAGCCTTACCACTTGCGGTTTGTTTGTCGAGTGCACCTTCACCTGTTATTAGACAATCACAATTGGATGCTTTTTTGTTGAAATTTCCAAGGTCCATAAATAATTCGGCACCGGGTTTTATTTGAGCGTTTAAATAACAAGAAGCAAATCCGCCTATTCCACCTGCTGCTCCTGCACCTTCTATATTTGCAATATCAATATTAAAATATTTTTTTGTAAGATCATTGAAATGAGCCAGTGCATTGTCTAAAAATTCAACCATTTTAGAATCGGCTCCTTTTTGCGGTCCGAATACATAACTTGCCCCGTTTGTTCCAAGCAGTGGGTTTGTTACATCGCTTGCTATTGTTATTTTTGGAAAATTTATAGGGCTTTTAACAATGGTTTTTATATTTTTTAAAGATTCGCCACCTATCCAAGATGGATTTCCTTTTGAATCTAAAAATTTAAAATCGAGGGCTGTTAGCATTCCGATACCACCATCGACTGTAGCAGAACCACCAATACCAAGTATAATTTCTTGTGCACCTTCTTCAATAGCTTTTTTTATAAGCACACCTGTGCCAAAAGATGTAGTTTTTAGTGGATTTCTTTCTTCAGGCCTAATTAAAGCAATGCCACTTGCTTTTGCCATTTCAATTAGTGCGGTTTTACCAAACCATGCAATAGGTGCTTTAATTGGTCTCATTAAAGGGTCATATGTATCGTAATATTTTAAGTTTGCACCCATAGAAGCTGCTACATCTACACTTCCATCACCACCATCTGCTATGTAGCATTTTTCTACCAAAAGGCCAGATTTTAGAAGCTCTTCTGATACTGTATCGGTTGCTAGTACAGTAGATACTGCACCTTTAAACGCATTAATACTTACCAATATTTTCATATTTTCTCCTATATATTAAAACCTATTCTTAAAGCTCCCCAATGTTTGCCTTCAAATAATATTGGTACAGACAACCTATACATAATCTCACCTGTATCTCGTGGATAAATCTGAATATATACTGATTCTTCGCTTTTAGCTGATGCTAAGCTAATTGGATCATTTAAAAGTCTTTTTGATCTGTTATTTTTTAAATCAGTTTTATAGTCCCCCGTTAGGGGTTTATCATATTTTGAATTATGTGCTGCTAGATAACCATTATCATCTACAAGAACAACTGTAGAAAAATTAGGGTCTTTTGCTAAAAGTTCATCTTCAATTGGTTGTATATAATCTTTAATAAATTTTGTGAAACGCGTTTCATATTTTTGAGGTTTAGTGTTTGGTATAGGTATATAGTTTCTATCCCAAAGATCATTTGATGCAATAATGCCTTTTTTAACTGCATCATTAAATATCGATTCAATTTTTTCTTTACCAATTAGTGCAATTTCGTAAATTTTATCTAAATAATGTCCACTATTTACTTTCTGGAGCATTTTGAAACTATTTTCGGCTTTTTTTGCAAAATTAGCTGTATTTGAGCTAATTTGATCAACACTATTTGATGCATTTTTTAAGTGTTCAGTAATTATTTGCATCCTTTGATTAATATCGTTTATTAATTTTGATTGTTCTTCAACTGCACTGGCAATATTATTTATCATATTATTGGCTTGGTTAATGTGGTTAGTTACATCTAAGAAAGCATGTATACTTTGCTCCACTACTTTTTTATTTTGAATTACTAACTCACCAACTTGTTTATTAGCTTTAATAACCGTTTCTACGTCGCTTTGCACGGTTTTTACAAGGTTTGAAATTTCATTTGTTGCATTTAGTGTATTTTCAGATAGTTTTCTTATCTCATCTGCTACTACTGCAAAGCCCCTGCCATGCTCGCCAGCACGGGCTGCTTCAATTGCAGCATTTAAAGATAAAAGAGAAGTTTGATCAGCAATTTCATTTATTACGTCAATTATCTCGCTTATTTTTGAGGAAGATTCATTTAACTTGATAATATGTTCACGGTTCTTATTGATTTTAGCTGAAATATTTTCAGTTGTTTCTATAACACTTTTTGCATTTTTAGATGAAGTTTCTAAGACTTGATTAATTTTACCCATATAATCTACCATTGAAACGGTGTTTTGTGCAATATTTTTTACTGCCTCATTTGAATCATTCAAACCTGTTTCTATAATGGATAGTTCTTGAAAAATTGTTTTTACATCATTGCTTGTTTTTTGCGTATCAAAGCTTATTTTTGCAGCTGATATTGCAATATGGGTATCATTTGTAAATTTTTCGTTGAATATTTCTTTAAATTGAGTTTTAATGTTATTCAGTATTGTATTAAATTCAGAAAAAATATTGTTTAAACTTATTTTGGTTATTAAATCAATACGTTCTTTTTTAAAGAAATTATCTGAAAGCTTAGCTGACTCAGATTTTACTAATTTTAAAAACCTATATTTTGTTAATATTCCATTTATGATAAAAAAAATTACAGAGATTAAACCAAAAATCAAAAAAATTGAATTTTGATTAAAATAGTAAAATACAGCGCAAAGCAATATATATATGCTAACCAATCCTAAAAAAATTTTATCCATGTATATACCTCCTGCTCTAGTTTATAAACTAATTATATAAATATTATTAAATAAAGTCAACGCACTAAAAGTTAACTAAAAATGAATTTTTTAGCTAATTCTATAGCTTCCTGTGGGCTATTTGCAAACTTCATACCTTCTATGTTCCACGAACACTCAAGACCAATTACTGTTTTTTGCAGATTGAGTGCAGCAGAAATTTCATTTAATGTACCATAGCTTCCTTCAATAGCAATTAGGCAATCTGCGCTTTGTACTATACAAAAATTTCTAGCGTATCCCATACCAGATGCAATAGGAATTTTTATATATGGATTTGCATTTTTTTTGTCTTTGTCTGGTAAAATACCAACAGTTAAACCACCATGGTCAAATGCCCCTTTACTTGCAGCTTCCATTACACCGTCTAAACCGCCGCAAACCAGCACAAAATTATTTAAAGCTATAAGTTTTCCAACCTCATAGGCAATGGATTTTGCTTTTTCAGAAGCTTTTTGAGAGCCTATTACGCCTATTAGATACATTTGATTCCTCCAATTTTTCTTTTAAATATTTACCTGTAATTGATTTTGGGTTTTTTGCAATTTCGTATACAGTACCTTTAGCAACTACCTGTCCGCCTTTATCTCCACCACCTATACCCATGTCAATAATATAGTCTGCACATTTTAATATATCTAAATCATGTTCTATTATAATTACACTGTGACCACTATCTATAAGCCTATTTATTACATGCAATAGTTTTTTTATATCATCTGGATGAAGACCTCTAGAAGGCTCATCAAACAGGTATAGAGTTTTTTTGTTAGGAGGCGTTATTAGTTCTTTTGCTAATTTTATGCGCTGGGCTTCTCCTCCAGATAGTGTTGTTGCATTTTGGCCAAGTTTTATATAACCAAGTCCTATGTCTTTTAAAATTCCAAGTTTATTTTTAATTTTTGGTATGTTATCAAAAAACTCATAAGCTTCATCGATACTCATATTAAGCACATCAGCTATATTTTTATCTTTGTAGTAAACAGATAGTGTGGCATCATTGTATCTTTTTCCGCCGCAGGCTTCACATAATACATAAACATCAGGTAAAAATTGCATTTCAACTTTTATGTAACCTTCGCCTTTGCACTTTTCACATCTGCCGCCAGCTACATTAAAGCTAAAGCGAGAGGGGGTAAAACCTAAAATTTTTGCTTGTGTAACATTAGCGAATAATTCTCTGATATCTGTAAAAACAGATGTATAAGTAGCTGGATTTGAACGAGGTGTTCTGCCTATTGGTGATTGATTTATGGCAATGATGCGTTCAATTAGTTGAAAGTTTTCAATATCTCCAGAACTTTGAGAAGAATCAAAAAATTCATTATCTTTTGAATTAAAGTCTGTTTCTTGAAAAGCTTCTCTATTTAAGGTTTGGTGAATGTTAATTTTTTCTTTTAATTTTGGCAAAAGGAAATCAAAAATTAAACTTGACTTGCCGCTTCCAGAAACACCACTTATTCCAACTAAACATCCAAGCGGTATATCAACGTTTAAATTTTTAATATTGTGAACATTAACATTTTTTAATTTAAGAAAATCTTTAAAATTTCTTTTTGGCGGTACTTCAATTTTTAGTTTTCCAGATAAATATTTACCTGTTAGAGAATTTTCGTTTGTTAGTATTTGATCTAGTGAGCCTTCAGCGCATATTTCTCCTCCAAATTTGCCACTCTTTGGCCCTATATCTATGATATAATCACTGTTTTTTATTAAAAACTCATTGTGTTCTACCATTAAAATTGTATTTCCTAAATCACGCAATTCTTTCAAAATTTTTATAAGTTTTTCTGTTTCTGAAGGGTGCAAACCAATTGATGGTTCATCCAGGCAATAAGTTACACCGCTTAAAGATGTACCTATCTGTGTTGCAAGTTTAACCCTTTGAGCTTCTCCACCAGATAACGTAGCCGTGCTTCTTGAAAGCGATAAATAATCTAAATTCAAATCCACAAGAAACTGCAATCTTTTTATAATTTCATTAAGTGGGTTTTTTGCAATTTGTTTTTGTGTTGGATCTAGCTTTTTTTCTAAATTTTTAAAGAAATCCAATGTTTCATCAATGCGAAGGTTTGTAACTTCTATAATATTTTTACCTTCTATTTTGGCTGATAGGCTTTCTTTGTTTAACCTAAAGCCGTTGCAATCTGGGCACACAACACTTTTATGCAAAAAAGCGTTTTGAGTTGCAAATATTGGATCTGATTCAAAAAAACGCTCTACCATAGATATGATTCCATCAAAATCGCCACTTCCAAAATAAACAACATCTTTTTGCTGAGTTGTAAGGTCTTTAAAAGGCATATAAACATCTATGCCAAGAGAAATGCATTTTTGTATTATATAATTTTGAGCCTTAGCGTATCTTGGTTTAGAAAATGGAATTATAGCGCCTTCTTTTATGGATAAATTTTCATTTATCAAAGCACAAGTGCGTAGTTTATTTACAAAACCTAGGCCATTGCAAACCGGGCATGCGCCAAGTGGAGAGTTAAATGAAAAACTTTGAGCATTTTTTGGTGAATAATTGATATTGCAAACCGGACAGCTAAATTCAGTTGAAAATACTTCAATTGCATTTGTTTGTATATCTTTTACATACACAGTTTTAGAATTTTTAAGTGCAAGTTCTATAGATTGCTGAACGCGCTCTTTTGAGTCTTCATTTACAACAATTCTATCTACAACTAAGAATATTGTGTGTTTTTTATTTTTGTCTAACTTTGGGGGATCATCAAGCGTATATTCTATATCATCAGCAATAATTCTTACAAAACCCTGTTTTGCAAGAAGGTTAAATTCTTGACTAAATTCACCTTTTTTATTTATAGCTATTGGTCGCATTATAAGTATCTTTTTTCCTTTTAATTGGGATATTTTGTTGATAATGGCCTGAGGGGTTTGCTGTTCAATTTTGCGACCACAATTATAGCAATAATACTGAGCAAGATTTGCCCATATAAGCCTCATGTAATCGTATATTTCTGTTGTTGTACCAACAGTGGAGCGGCTATTTGATGAAAGTTTTTGATCTATGCTAATAGATGGCGATAAGCCAGTTATGTAGTCAACATCACTTTTTTCTAGCTTTTCTAAAAATTGACGTGTATAAGCGGATAGCGACTCTATGTATCTGCGCTGGCCTTCTGCGTAGACTATATCAAAAACAATTGTTGATTTTCCAGAGCCAGATGGACCAACAAAACTTACAATTTTAAATTTAGGAATTTTAATATCAATATTTTTTAAATTATGTTGTCTTGCACCTTTGATAAATATATGATCTTGCATAGGAATCCTGTTTGTCATTCTGAGAGCAACGCTCGAGATCCTTAGCTAGCGCTTCAGGATGATTTACTTCGCTTGCGCTCAGGATGATGACTTAAAATTCTTCAACTTCGTTTACATTGTTGTAAAATGTATCTACAGTTTGTTCATCGCTCATATTTTTAAATGTAGTTGTATTTTTATGGAAAAGCAAATTTACCGTACCTGTTGGTCCATTTCTATGTTTTGCAATATGTATTTCAGCTGGTGTAGTTTGTGGTTCATCTGATTGATTTTTTTTGTTATTTGCATCATTTTTTTTATGATATACATCATCCCTGTATATAAACATGACAATATCCGCATCCTGCTCAATAGAACCCGATTCTCTCAAATCAGACATCATTGGACGTTTGTTATCTCTTTGTTCTACGCTTCTGTTTAGCTGTGATAATGCAAGAATAGGAATATTTAGCTCTTTTGCTAATATTTTTAGAGATCTTGATATTTCTGATACTTCTTGAGCACGATTTTCTCTTTTTAGTCCTTCAATAAGTTGAAGGTAATCTATAATTAGAAAATCAATATTACGCTCTATTTTTAGTTTTCTAGCTTTTGTTCTAATATCGAGGCTTGTTATTAGTGAAGAATCATCTATATATATACGCAAATTACGTGCTTCGTCTATTGTTTGTACAAGTAAATTCCATTCGCTTGCGCTTAGTCTGCCAGATTTTATTTTATGAAATTCTATATTGCTCATTGAAGATAAAATTCTCATAGCAATTTGCCTGTAGGTCATCTCTAAACTAAAGATGCCAACCGAAATATTGTTTTTTTGTGCCATATTAAGAGCAATATTAACGGCAAAAGCAGTCTTTCCCATACTTGGTCTTGCAGCAAGAATTATTAGGTCACCTCTTTGAAAACCATTTAGCATTCTATCTATGTCAATAAAACCTGTTGGTAGGCCAGTAACTTCAGCATTTCTTTGTTTTAAATTTTGTATTAATTCTTTTATTTCATCACCTATATCATTTAGAGATTTGTAGCTTTCTGTCTTTTTTGTTGAAATATTAAATATCTTTTTTTCTGCAAAATTTAATATTTCTTCTGTATCTAATGCATCTGAATAGGCAACATCAGCAATTTCTTGAGAAGCAAAAATCAATTCCCTTAAAACACTTTTTTGGTAAATAATTTTTGCATAGTGTGTTATATTGGAAATATTTGGAAGATAGTCTGTAATTTCAATCAAGTAATCCATACCACCGATTGTATCTAGTTGTTTGCCTAAATGGTTGGCAACAATTATATGATCAAAACTTATACCCTGTGAATACAAGACTAGCATTGTCTGAAAGATTAACGCGTTTCTTTTATCGTAAAAATGTTTATCAGTTATATATTCTAATGCTTGACCAATTTTAGAGTTATCTAAAAATAAGGCAGAAAGCAAAGCTTTTTCTGCCTCATATGCATTTGGTAATTCAATAGAAGTAGACGAGCTTGTAGCAGGTTTTAATGGTGTATTAATTTTCATCTAAACTACGTACAATAACTTTTATATTAGCTTTTATATCTCTATAAAGAGCTATTGTTACTTCGTATTCTCCTATTTGTTTGATCGGATCCTCAAGCCTTATGCTTTTTTTATCAATATCTATTTGTTTTTCTTTTAATGCTGTGTAGATATCGTTTGTCCCAATTGAACCAAACAACTTGCCACCTTCACCTGCCTTTGCTTTTAACTCAATAGTTAAACCATCAAGCTGCTCTTTTTTTGCTTGTTCTAATTGTAGTCTTTTTTGTGCCCTTTTTATTATACTGTTTCTTTTTTCTTCTATTAGTTTTACATTTTCTTTTGTAGCTTTTAGAGCTAGTTTTCTTGGAAATAAAAAATTGCGTGCATAACCATCTTTAACGTCTAAAACATCACCTGCCAATCCTAAATTTTCTATATCTTCAAGTAAAACAACCCTCATATACATATCCCCTTTTTTTAAACTAAAATCAGCTTTTCAGCTTTGTATTAATGGTAAATGGTAACAATGCCATGATCCTTGCGCGCTTTATGCTTGTGCTGAGTTTTCTTTGATGTTTTGCACACACACCACTAGCTTTTCTTGAGACAATTTTGTATCTTTCTGTAATAAATCTAGATAATACATCAGTATTTTTATAATCAATTTCATCAATATTATTGATACAAAAGTAACAAACCTTTTTCTTTGAAAATTTAAATACTTTTTTTCTTTTGTTTTTATCGTTGTTTTCCATTTTTACTCCTTTGTTTTTTAATTTTAAAATGGTACATCTTCATCGTCTTCAGGCAATTTAATGTCATCCTTTATATTGTTGTTTGCGCCACCAATAAATTGGAAAGCATTTAAAACAACTTCATGTTTTGAACGTTTGTTGCCGTCTTTGTCTTCCCATGTACGCAACCTTAAGCGCCCTTCAACAAATAATGGCGTGCCTTTTTTGCAGTATTGGGCTATTGTTTCTGCTTGTTTGCCAAAAGCAATAATATCTACAAATAATGTTTCAGTTTTTCTATTGCCATCAGCATCTTTTCCTACATTAGAGTTAACTGCAAGTCCAAATGTTGCAACGCCAACATTTGAGGGTGTATAGCGCAATTCTGGATCTCTGGTAAGGTTACCCATAAGAAAAATTCTATTTAAGTTTGACACTTTCGCTCCTAAGATTGTGCATTTTGCTCTTGATTTTCTTGCACTGTAGATACTTTTTGTTCACCCTGGGTTAAACGTGCTATATCTTTTTTTAACATTTTGACAGTCATCTGTCTTAAAACATCATCTTTTAGGGCAAGAAAGCTTTCAATTTGCTTTGGGACAGTTGTATTTGCTTCATAAAAAAGATTTACATAAATACCTTGCCTATATTTTTTAATTGGATAGGCGAGCTGTTTTTTGCCCCAAATGGCGCTTTTTAATACTTTACCACCACTGCCTTCAATCCTTGACACTACATCTGAGAGTATAGTATCAAATTCTTCATCTGTAACATTTGGTTGAACAATGTAGAGAAAATCGTAGTACATTAAACCTCCTTTTGGACTTTTGGCTATCTTGTTTACAAGATAGCAAGGATATACACAACAATAATTGTATCAAATTCTTTAAAAAAATCAAAATATTATATATTTTATTGGTGTTTTAATAATTCTATGTTTTTTTTGATCCAATTTATAAATTCACTTAAGCTTTCATTTTTTATGGCGCTTATTTTAAATATTATAGCATTTGGGTTTAATTCTTTTATCTCATTTTCTACTTTTTCTACGTTAAAATTTACAAATTGGGCTATATCCATTTTGTTAATCAACACAACATCTGCTATATTAAACATTGTAGGGTATTTTTTTACCTTATCATCACCTTCGGGTGTACTTATTAATACAGCATTTTTGTGCGTACCTAAGTAAAAACTTGCAGGGCAGACTAAGTTTCCTACATTTTCTATTATTAATAGGTCCAGATCAAGTGATATATCGTTAAGTGCTTTTTGAACCATCGAAGAATCTAAATGGCATGTGCCAGATGTGTTTATTTGAACAGCTTCTATACCAAGTGCTGCGATACGCTGTGCATCCCTTTGTGTATCTAAATCACCATCAATTGCTGCAATTTTATACTCGGGCTTTAGTGCTTCTACTATGCGTTCAATAAGTGTTGTTTTACCAGCACCTGGTGAGCTCATTACATTTAAACTAAAAATATGATTTTTATCTAGTAGGTTTCTAATGCTATTTGCGATGTCATCGTTTTTTTCAAGTATCTTTTTTTCAACAACGATCCTTTTCACTATTGTCCCTCCACATCAACAATTTCTAATTCTTTGCCATTTATTATTGCAAGTGGCATTTGACAATCTGGACAAATCATAACCAGATCATCTGTATTATCAAATTCAAAAGTTTTACCACAAATACTACACCTTGCTTTTACATTTACATAGATTATATTAAGTTTTGTGTCTTTGATAAAATCTTCTTCTTTTTGTATTGCTTCAAATGCAAAAAGAAGGGCGTCAACTACAACGCCCGAAATTGCACCAATTTTAAGGGTAGCGGAAGTTATGCTCAATAGCCCATTTTGGTCTTTTATGTCGCGTAAAACTTCCACGACAGATTGGGCTATTGCCCCCTCATGCATAACTTCCACCAAATTCTTTTATTTGTTCTAACACTAACTTTTCAACGGAAGGCATTTTTTCTTCCATTAAAGGCGTTAGCTTAGTAGTTAAGTTATTTGGACATACCGATAGTGGTTCAATTCCAATTACTATTGTCTCTTTTTCTAAGCCCATTAACCTTACGTGTCCTAAAATGTCTCCCAGGCCAATTTCATGAATAGATGATACAAATGTAATATTTGGAGGAAGCTCTTTTACATTGAATTTATATATACTGCCTGGCGTATCATTTGCTCTTATTGCATCTATAAAAATAAGTTTATCATTTTCTAAAAAATGCTCAATAAGGAGGAACCCAATGGTTCCCCCATCAAAAATTTTGACGTTTTCACTGAATGTATATTTTGATTTCAATTTATTAACAAAATGAACGCCAAAGCCTTCATCGCCAAGCAATGTATTACCTAAGCCAATGACTGCAATAGAGTTCATTCTTTTTCTGCCTCGTATCCAGAAATCATAGATGATACTGTGCCTTTTTTATCTCCTACATCATGCGCTAATATCATATACACATGACCTATAAAAAATACTATAAAAAACCATGTAAGTAATCTGTGCAAATCATACACATGCGCATAGCCGCCCATTAGGCTTACAAACCAGTACAGTACTGTTTGCATAAAAGACATACCGCGAATGGAGTTTTGACCCATTGTAAACATTACAAGGCCAGATATAACCTGAAAGATACAAGCTATTATAAATAAAAAGTAAAATAGCGATTGAAGCGGATTGTACTTACTCTTAATCGGGACACCATATGGTTTGAATGTAATGTAATACGAAAGTACAGTTTTCCATTCTTTAATGTTAAACCACTCAAATAATAAACTTTTCCAGTCTGCATCGTATCTTGAAAGGAAAGCATAATATAGTCTCATAATAATAGCAAACATAAAGATAAAGCCAAAGGTAAAGTGAATAAACCTTACATCTGCCATAGCAAAGGTATTGTATGCTTCTCTTGTGCCTGGTGAGTAGATAAACCAGAAGGGATCTGCTATATAAAAACCAGTGAAAGTTAACACTGCTATACATATAAATGTTGTCCAATGAATGAGTCTTCGTGCAACTGTCCACCTATAGTGCATTTTGACTTGACTATCCATATTACACCTCGACTTTAAATTCACGCAATTTACCACTATCTGTATCAATTAAATGCACAGCACACGCCAAACACGGGTCAAATGAATGAATGGTACGGATAATTTCTAGTGGTTCGTCTGGATTTGGTACTGGCAAACCGGTTAATGAAGCTTCGTAAGCCCCTTTTTGTCCAATTTCGTCTCTTGGAGAAGCATTCCATGTAGAAGGCACAACTACCTGATAGTGTTTAATTGTTTTGCCTTTTATTGTTACAAAATGACCTAAAGAGCCCCTTGGTGCTTCAACAAGCGCAACGCATGCATTTGTCTCTTCTTTTGGAAATTCAAAGCGCGTCCATGTGCTTTCATCCCCTTGTTTTAGGTTTGCGACTAAATCTTTTATGAACATATAAGCGCCATCACAAATATAGGCAGTTTCTAATGCTCTTGCTGCAGTTCTGCCTACTGTTGAATACATTTGTTCAAATTGTGCATTGTGCTTTTTTAAAAATTCATCCAAGCGTTTTCTCATGTCTTTGTGGTTTATAGCATATCCTACAACCCATCTGGCAAGCGGGCCTACTTCCATAACTTTTCTTTTGTATCTAGGGGCTTTTACCCATGAATACTTACCATCACCTTTAACTGTATTATCTGGGTTTAAGCCGGTATATTGAGGTATGGTTTCTTCAATTCCAGGATACAGTCCAACTCTGGGTCCTTCGTACCAGGAGTGGGCAACGGTTTCTGTTATTGATTTTTCATCCACTGTAGGTTCAAAAATATTTAAGTCGCCTTCGTAAACAACACCTTGAGGTAGATATCTGTATTTTGCTTCCCAATCGTTTGTTTCTGGAAAACCACCATAACTTAAGAAATTATAGTTTCCAATTCCCCAACCTTTCACAAACTCATCTTTGTAAAAATGCACAAGCATGTCAATATCAGGCAAATATGCGTTATGTATAAAGTTTTTAACACTATCAAGCTTAAACTGAAACTCCGCAAGCCTATTTGGGTCAAGCATATCCATTACACTTGATATACCGCCAATTACTAAGCTTTGTGGGTGAGGGTTTTTAGCACCATAAATGGCTTGCATTTGTGCCACGATAACCTGTATATGCAAAGCATCCAGATAATGACTTATCATTACAAGATCTGCTTCTGGAGGCATTTTATATAAAGGATTGCCAAGGTAAGCATTTGTAAATGGACCTAATTGTCCACTTGCTACAAATTTTTCCAGTTTGGCTTTGACTTCTCTGTAATGAGAAACAGAAGCATTATATGGTGTTTTTGAAAATTCATAGGCTAAATCTGCTGCCTTTTGAGGGTCGGCTTTTAATGCGCCAGCTACATCTGCCCAATCGAGACTATGCAAAGCATAAAAGTGTACTATGTGGTCGTGCATAAACTGAGTAGCATTAATTAAGTTCCTTATTAGCCTTGCATTTGTTGGTGGTCTTATGCCAAGGGCTACTTCTGTAGCCATAGTGTTGCCTTCATAGTGAGAGTATGTGCAAACACCGCATATACGCTGGGCAAGCAAGCCGCCATCCCTTATATCTCTGCCTTGCAAGATGGGTTCTATACCTCTCCATAATGTACCAGAGCTCCAAGCATCTACTACTTTGCCATTTTTTATATCAACTTCAATACGCAAATGCCCTTCAATACGTGTAATAGGATCAACTACTAAGTGTTGATTAACTTCTTTTTGTGCCTTAGCCATATTGCTCCCCCTCTTTGTTATTTATTTTCACCTGTATTGTTTTGATCATTTTTATTTTTTTCTTCTTCTTTCTTTTTCTTTTCAGCTTTTGCCTTAATTATTGAGCCAGCAGCATGTACGCCAACTGCACCGATTGTAATACCAGTTACGAGCTCTCCGATAGCATCGCTTGTAGCTTCTACACCGCCAAAAGCTGGTATTCTTATGCCTGCTTTATCATTTGGCTCTTCAAATGGTGCCATGGTGTCCCAAAAGTTTGGTTCTGAGCATCCAATACAGCCATGGCCTGCGCCCACTGGCCAGTTTGTGCCTTGGTTAAATCTATACCTTGGACAGTTGTTGTATGTAAGAGGTCCTTTACAACCCATTTTATACAGACACCAACCTTTTTTTGCGCCTTCATCGCCCCATTCTTGAACAAATTCACCTGCATCAAAGTGTGCCCTGCGCTCGCAATTGTCGTGAATCCTGCCACCGTATGCCCAAATTGGCCTATAGCTTAAATCAAGTGGTGGGACCCTATCAAACAATAAAATATGTACTAATGTTCCTATCATGTTTACAGCGTTTGGTGGGCAACCAGATACATTAACCACTTCACAACCCAATATATCATGAACGCCTTTTGCACCTGTTGGGTTTGGATATGCTGCCTGTACGCCTCCAAAAGACGAGCAGGTGCCAAAATTTACTATGTATTTTGCGTCTTTTGATATTCTTTTTAATCTATGAAGGCCAGTTTCTGCATTTGAGCCAATACGTAAATATATGCCATCGTCTTTTGTAGGTATACCCCCTTCTACTACCAATATATAATTGCCTTTGTACTTTGCTATTGCAGAATCCAAAGCTTCTTCAGCTCTTTTGCCTGAGGCCATCATTAATGTATCATGAAATGCGAGATTAACCGTATCAAAAATTACCTGTTCAATGCTTGGGTTTATAGTCCTTAAAAACGACTCAGTGCAGCCGGTGCACTCTGCAAAGTGCAGCCAGATTACTGTAGGTCTTGGAGCAATAGCTGCAACTGCTTTTGCAACGCGTGGTTCAAATATAGGTGGCAAGGTCAACGCAGCTGTAATCATAGATGTCCATTTCAAAAAATCCCTTCTTGTAAAACCTGCTTCTTTGAGATTGTTGTAGAATAGTTGTTCTTGTTCTTTAGAACAACTGTTTTTTAGCCGTTCATCTACTTCTGGCAATAGAGCTTGATAGTCAAGAGTGTCTTTTTTCATAGCCCCCCTCCTTTGTATATTTTGAATGCAATTTTAAGAATTAAAATTAGCTTTGTCAATAAAAAAATTAATTATTTTTAATTAAATCTTCTAATAATTGCAATTAAAAGAACCATACATTACATACTAAATTAAATAACATTATGATAATATCATGTTGACATTCGTATTTAATATTATTAATATAGCATCGTTTAAAAAGAGGGGGATATGTATCGTTTTTTAAATACAATGTACAAATATTTAATTTATTTAGCAAATGTTTGCAATCAAAGCTAAAGTATATGGTATTATTCAGGGTGTAGGTTTTAGACCAGCACTTTACAATGCCTTAAAAAAATATACTGGGTGGGTACGAAATAGTTCTTGTTGTGTTGAAATTTATATTGAATCAAATAGAATACTTAATATAGAAAAAATTATCATTAAAAATAAACCGCAAAATGCATTTATAAAATCTATAGATAGCGTTATTTTTAAAATAAAAAAACATGCCTACAATAGTTTTATTATTAAATACAGCAAAGGTGATGCTCAAAAAAATATAAACATAACGCCAGATTGGGGTATTTGCAAAAAATGCGAGCAAGAATTATTCGATAGCTCAAACAGGCGTTTTTTGCATCCTTTGATTACATGCACAGATTGTGGGCCCAGATTTAGTATTGCAAAAGATGGTTTGTTTGATAGAAACAACACCACAATGAACGCATTTAAAATGTGTAAAATGTGTGCAACAGAATATTCTGATAGCTCAAATAGGCGTTTTCATGCTCAAACCATTTCTTGTAAAGAATGTGGCCCGAAATATTTTTATGTAAAAAATAAACAGGTTGAGTTAAAAGATATCAAAGCCGTTAAAAAGGCAGCTTTTGATTTGGAAAACTCTAAAGTTGGTTTATTAAAAGGCATAGGTGGTTATCATTTAATTTGCAATGCATTTGATGAATATGCTGTTGAAAAAATAAAATACATAAAAAAAAGGGAAGAAAAACCGTTTGCTGTAATTGCAAAAAACATTGAAACTGCAAAAAAACTTGCCTATCTATCAAAAAAAGAGATTGAAATTCTAAACTCACAAATAAAACCAATTGTGCTTGCAAAATATAAAGATGAGCGCTTAAAGTTTGTAAATCTCAAAAGCCCATTTGTAGGTTTAATGCTTGCTTATGCTCCAATACACTTGCTTTTGTTTTACTTTTCAAACCTTGAGTGCATTGTTGCAACAAGTGCAAATTTAAGTGAATTTTCGCTTATTTACAAAGATAGGGATGCTGTAAATTTTGATGGTGTAGATTTTGTACTGCTTCACAATAGGAAAATTATAAGACCAATTGAAGATTCTATTGTACATTTCAGTTTAAATAAGCAAATAATTTTTAGGTATGCAAGGGGTTATGCACCTTCGCCATTTTATTTAAAAGGCGTAAAGCCCAACATTTTAGCGTTGGGTGCCGATATGAAAAACAATATAGCAATAAGCCTTAAAGATACAGTAATTTTATCTCAATACACGCCAGATTTATCAAATTATGAAAACTATGAGCAATTTAATAAAAAAGTTAATGATTTTTTGTCTTTTTTTGATATAAAAAAAGTTGATATGGCTATTTGTGATAGGCATCCAAATTATTTATCAAGTAATTATGCAAGGCAAACATTTGCAAATGTGTTTGAAGTACAGCACCACAAAGCGCATTTTGCAAGCGTTTTATTGGAAAATAACTACACTGGTGATTGTATTGGGATAGTGCTTGATGGTACAGGTTTTGGTGATGATGGCAATATTTGGGGTGGTGAATTTTTTGTAAAAATGGATAAAACCATAAAACGTATTGGACATATTAAAAATATGAAACTTTACTTTGGCGAAAAAGCAATAAAAGAACCATACAGAATAGCAGCTTCTTATATTTATGATATAACAGATGATATTGAATATGTAAAATCCTTATTTTCTGACTATACTGATGTAATTGAGCTTATGCCAAAAACACCTTATTTGATTACAAGCTCAGCAGGTAGATTATTTGATGCAGTAAGTGCCCTTCTTAACATAAAACACAAAAACACGTTTGAAGCACAATCTGCAATGCTTTTAGAATACGAAGCAAAAAAACACAAAACTTCTAAGATACTTGATTATAAGATTGATAATTTTGTTGTTGATTTTTCAATGACGCTAAAAACAATTGCAAAAAGGCGCGATTTAGTAAGCGCAAGGCTTTTTCATAATACTTTTGTTGAAGCAATATATGAAAATACAATGTCTATATCAAAACTTACTGGCATAAAAGTGGTTGCGCTATCAGGTGGCGTATTCCAAAACGATATAGTTTTTAGCCTACTATATAAAAAATTAACCAAGGCTGGCTTTAATGTATTATTTAACTCAAGGTTTCCAATAAACGATGGTGGCGTAGCCGTAGGTCAAATCTATATTGCAAAGGAGGGATTATGTGTATAGGTATACCAATGCAAATTGTTGAAGTTTATGAAGATGGAATTAGTGGTGTTGTTGAAGCAGGTGGTACAAAGAAACACTGTTTTTTTATGCTAATAGACAATCCAAAAGTGGGAGACTATGTGTTAGTGCACGCTGGAAATGCCATAGCAAAACTTGATGAACAAGAAGCAAAAGAAAACGTAGAGCTAATAGAACAATGCTTATTGGGGGCAAAAGGTGCAACTGAGTAAGTTTAAAGACAAAGATTTAGTATTGGCACTTGCTCAAAGCATAAAAGTCAAATCAAAAAATTTCGAGAATTTGCGCATTATGCATGTGTGTGGCACACACGAGAATTCTATAGTAAGATACGCACTAAGGGATTTATTGCCAGATAATATTAAGCTTCTTGCTGGACCTGGATGTCCAGTATGTGTTACAAGCTCAAAAGATATAGATGCTATAATAAACTATGGTATAAAAAATAATTGCACAATTGCCACATTTGGCGACATGCTAAGGGTGAAAGGAAGCAATTATTCACTTTTTAGTGCAAGCAAGATGGGTCTTAGCGTTAAGATGGTTTATGGTTTAGATGAAGCAATAGATTTTGCAAAAAAAAGCAGACAAGATGTGATATTTTTTTCTGTGGGATTTGAAACTACAGCAGCTCCCATTGCAAGCATAATAAAGAGTATAAGCTTGCCAGAAAATTTAAGCTTTTTTAGTGTCCACAAATACACGCCAAATGGTGTTTTAGAATTGTTGAAAGCAGGTAAACTAAATATTGATGCATTAATATTGCCTGGACATGCAAGCATAGTTTCAGGGTTGGTGCCTTATGAAAAGGCCTCAAGCGATTTTAAATTGCCTTGTGTTGCAGCGGGTTTTGAACCAGCTGATATTTTAAGTGCCATACTTATGATAATAAACCAGATTGAAAATAATACCTGCAAGGTAGAAAACGAGTATGAAAGGCTTTTGAGCTATGAAGGCAACAAACTTGCTCAAAAAGCTCTAAACGATGTTTTTGATATTGTGCCTTGCATATGGAGAGGGCTTGGCACAATAGAAAATAGCGGTTTTGAATTTAAAAAAACATATGACTTTTTAAATGCAAAAGTAAAATTCAATATTCCATTTAGCGAAGATTATATAGAAGAACAAAAAGGCTGCAGATGCGCAGAAGTTATTTTAGGTTTGATTGAGCCAACGCAATGCCCAATGTTTTCCAAAGTATGCAATCCTCACAATCCTGTAGGACCGTGTATGGTATCAGATGAAGGTACATGCAGAAACTGGTGGGAGGTTAAAGGTGAAATTTGACAAAATTACAATGGATCACGGATCTGGCGGTAAATTGACGCTTGAATTAATAGAAAATGTATTTAGAGCAACTCCGGGTCTTGATAGTGCGATTTTGGGCGATATAGCCTTTACGACGGATTCTCATTCAATAAAGCCGCTATTTTTTAAAGGCGGTGATATTGGCAAACTATCCGTTTGTGGAACTATAAATGATTTGTTGTGTGTTGGAGCAAAGCCCATGTATCTATCAAGCGCATTTATAATGGAAGAAGGTTTTGAGCTTGATGAGTTAGAAAAAATTGCACAATCAATGCGCGATGAAGCAAAAAATGCTAATGTTAAAATTGTATGTGGTGATACAAAGGTTGTTGAAGCTGGCAAAGGCTTTTATATAAATACATCAGGCATAGGAAAAATCATAAGGCCAATAGATGGCTCAAACATATGTGAAAATGATCAGATAATTGTAACAGGCAATATTGGAGAACACGGCTTTTCGATTTTAAACGAACGCGAGAATTTAAACCTTGCATCAAATTTGCAATCTGATTGCGCCCAGCTTACAAGCCTAATTTTACCAATAATTGAATCTGATTTAGATGTTCACTGGATGAGGGATCCCACACGTGGCGGTATTGCTATGTGTTTAAACGAATTATGCTACAAAAGAGATTTTGGCGTTGAAATATTTGAAGAACTTGTCCCAATTTCTGAAGAAGTGTCCTCGATTTCTGAGATGCTTGGCATTGAACCTTACTATAGCGCAAACGAAGGTAAGATGGTAATAGTTGCAAACCCGGTTGATGCCCCAAAAATTTTAGATATTTTACACAGCAATCCACTTGGTAAAAATGCAAATATAATTGGAAATATTACAAAAGATCACCCACAAAAGGTATTGCTTAATTTGAATTATGGCACAAAAAGATTGCTTTCTATGCCACTTGTAGAAAAAATGCCAAGGATTTGTTAAAAAATACTTGACTTTTTGTTTTTTTATGTTAAAATGCAAATAATTTGGTGTGGACTATATAGGCGCATCAATAGTAAATTTTTTTTGGAGTGTGTTTTGTGAATACGAACAAGTTGTACGTCGGTAATTTAAATTACCGAACGACGGAAGAGAAACTCAAAGAAGTTTTCTCAGGTTATGGTAATGTAGTATCGGTAAAGGTTATTGAAGGTAAAGGTTTTGGCTTTGTAGAAATGGAATCAAAAGACGATGCCCAAAAAGCTAAAGACGCTTTAGACAACACAGATTTAGACGGCAGAAACATCAGGGTAGATGAAGCAAAACCAAGGGAGTCAAATCCAAGACAAAGGTCAAATTACTCTAACTCAAGAAACAGATTTTAATCCACTTTTAAAAGCAGGGTTTTAGCCCTGCTTATATATTTCTTAATAAATTTTATTTAAAAATATATAGTATGCTTTTGGTATTTTTTTGTTATTGTTTAAGTGTACCTTTGTATCTTAAAAATTTTTATTTATATACCCTCCAATTCTTAAAAAATTTATAAAAAATTGAAAAAATATAAATTTGGGTTATAATTAATTAATAAGTTAATTAGGGAGGTTTCTATGTCAAAGCGAATTAGAATCGAACCTTCAAAGTGTATTGGTTGTAAAACATGCGAGCTTGCCTGTTCTTTTAAACACCATGGTATGTTTGCCCCAAGTTTGTCTCGCATCTACAATGAAGTATTTTTGGAAGAAGCTTCGTTTGTTACAGTTACATGCCAGCAATGTGATGATCCATGGTGTGCTAGAGCATGTCCATCTGATGCTATAATAAAGCACCCAGACACAGGTGTGGTAGAAGTAATTGAAGAAAAATGTGTAGGCTGTAGAACATGCGTAAGTGCTTGTCCATTTGGTATGATAAAGTATGTGGAGTACAAACAAAAAGCGGATAAATGTAACCTTTGTGGTGGCGATTACCCGGAGTGTGTCGCATTTTGCCCAACAGGTTGTCTAACATTTGAGGAAGAGGATGCACCTCTTAGGACAAAGATTCTAAACTATGTAAATGTTGTAAAAGAAGGACGATTGGAGGTGTAGTATGTTTGGTGGATGGATAGGAAATGTCTTAAGGATAAACCTCTCTAAAATGACTTATGCTTTTGAGCCTTTAAACTACGAGTGGGCCAAGCTGTATTTAGGCGGCAGGGGTCTTGGTTCAAAGTATTTCATGGAAGAAGTAGACCCAACGGTTGACCCATTTTCTGAAGATAATAAGCTGATACTTGCCCCAGGACCGTTGACTGGTACATACGGTGCAGCAAATGGTCGCTATATGATGATTACAAAATCTCCTCTAACAGGCACGATTGCTTGTTCAAATTCTGGTGGTTATTTCCCAGCTGAACTAAAGTATGCAGGTATTGACCTTATAATAATAGAAGGCAAAGCAGCTCACCCGGTTTATGTTACAATCTATAACAACCAGGTAGCCATAAAAGATGCTTCTAAAATATGGGGCAAAACCTCTGATGAAGTAGAAGATTATCTACATTCAACTTTCCATAGAGATGCAAAGATTGCTTCTATTGGTCCAGCAGGTGAAAAGCAGGTATTATTCGCAGCAATTATGAATGATAAACACAGGGCAGCAGGCAGAAGCGGTGTTGGTGCTGTAATGGGCTCAAAGAATCTAAAAGCTATAGCTGTAAGGGGCACATTGGGTGTTAAGGTAGCAGATAGAGTGAAGTTTAGAGAAGCGGCAACAGATGCTTTCAGGGCAATAAAAGAATCGCCTGTAACTTCAGCTGGGCTTCCTGCATATGGCACAGCTGTGCTTGTGAATGTTATAAACCAAAATGGCTTGCTTCCAACAAGAAACTTCCAGGCAGATATGTTTGAAGATGCAGAAAAAATATCTGGTGAAACGCTTGCTAGCACCTTGCTTGTTAGAAATAAAGCCTGTATGTCCTGCATGATAGGATGTGCAAGGGTTACAAAGCTTGTTGATCCAAGGTATAAGCTAGAAACAGGTGAGGGTCCAGAGTACGAAACAATATTTGCTTTGGGTTCAGATTGCGGTGTATCAGATTTAAATGCTATAACAAAAGCAAATTTTATCTGTAATCAATATGGTATGGATCCAATAAGCGCAGGCGCTACTGTAGCATGTGCTATGGAGATGTTTGAAAAAGGCATAATACCCCAGTCCGATATAGGCATGCCTCTAAAGTTTGGAGATGCTGATGCAATGGTTAAAATGATTGAGCTAACTGGCAAGAGAGAAGGATTTGGGGATAAGCTTGCTCTTGGCTCATACAGACTTGCAAGTTTGTATGGACACCCAGAGTTTTCCATGACAGTAAAAAAACAGGAATTTCCAGCATACGATGGTAGAGTAGCTCAAGGTATGGCTTTGGAGTATGCTACATCAAACCGTGGTGCCTGCCATGTTAGAGGCTATATGATTTCACCAGAAATTATGGGTGTACCGGAAAAACTTGATCCTTATACAACAGAAAATAAAGCTTTCTGGACAAAAACTTTCCAGGATGTGACAGCAGTGGTGGACTCTGTGGGTATGTGTTTGTTTACCACATTTGCAATAAACATAAACCACATAACAAACCTATTTACTGCAGCTACAGGCTTGAATTACACGCAAAACGATATGATGAAAGCAGGAGAGCGCATATATAATATAGAGCGCTTATTTAACCTCAAAGCTGGTATTGATCCATCTCAGGACACACTTCCAAAACGCTTGCTTGAAGAGCCAGTAAAAGAAGGTCCGGCAAAAGGCATGGTTGCAAAGTTATCTGAGCTTTTGCCTGAGTACTACAAAGAGCGTGGTTGGGGATCTGATGGGGTGCCAACGCAAGAAAAGCTAAAAGAGCTAAATATTGCATAAAATTTTAAGCGCAAAGTTTTCAAAGGCTTTGCGCTTAAAACCAAAGTGAGGGATAAATGCACTATGATTTAATTATAATAGGCAACTCAGCAGCGGGTTTAAGTGCAATAAAGACTATAAGAGCTTTTGATAAGAAAATGTCTGTTGCTGTATTTGATAAAGAAGCTGAGAGCGCATACTCAAGGGTCCTAACACCTTACTATGCAGGATTTGATACAGATAAAGATCATCTCTACATTGTAGATAAAAGCTTTTATGCAAAAAATGGCATTGACGCTTATTTAGGAGATGAAGTATTTAGAGTTGATACAAATAAAAAAACAATCTATACGCAGTTTGATACATATACATACAGGTATTTGCTTATTGCAGTAGGTGCTTTCGCAAAACAGTCGCATATAAAGCATGAAAAGGTGTTAACGTTGAGAAATATATCCGATGCAGATAAATTGCGCAAGTTATTTTCAAATGCAAAATCTGTTGCGGCACTTGGTGCAGGTCTTGTTAGTTTACCAACGCTATCTCATTTAAAAGATGATGTTAAAAAACACATAATAGTTTCATCTGATAGAATTTTTTCTCAGGTGGTGGATAAAAGCGCTTCATATATCTTAGAAGAAATATTTAAAGACAAAAATGTATTTATCTACAAACATGATGATGTAGAAAGCATAAAAGATAATTTGGATGGCTCAATAAAACTTAGCTTAAAATCCAATCATCAAATAGATTGCGATTTACTCCTTGTAGGGAAAGGTGTTTTACCTAATATAGATTTTCTAAAAGGCGAGATAGAAACAGACAAAGGAATCGTAATAGACGATTTTTGTAAAACAAGTGCTCAGGATGTTTATGCAGCTGGCGATTGCGCTCAAGGGAGAGATTTTGTTACAGGAAAAAGCGTCATTCAAGGCAACTGGATAACGGCAGTTGAGCAAGCAATTATTGCTGCAAAAAATATTTTAGGTATAAATGTAGCCTACGACGGTAGCATAAAAAACAACACAACAGAGGTTTTTGGTATAGATGTTGCTGTTGTTGGTTACAATAAAGACGATGCACAAAATATAGAGTTTTACGATCCAGGCAGGTTTTTTTATAGAAAACTCTTTTTTGATGAATCTGGTTTTATAATTGGAGCAACACTTATTAAAGACACAAACGATGCAGGACTTTACTATAATCTAGTAAAAACACGCACCAAAATAGATATTTTTCATAATCTAAATCAATTTATGAACTATCCAAAATTTTTAAGTAAGCTTAACTATAGGTAGGTTCTCATGACCACATTTTATGAAGCAATCCAATCAATTCAGCCAGAGCTTGTAGCTCAAACCCAACAGGTTGATTTAATTGAGTCTATAAACAGAGTACTGGCAATTGATATTATATCAAATATAGATTTTCCCCCATTTAACAAAGCCACAATGGATGGTTTTGCTTTCAGATTTGAAGATGATTTGCCCAAAAGGCTTAAAATCCAGGATGTAATTTATGCAGGCCAAGAAACAAACATTAAGACCCAAAAAGGGTATTGCGTGCGCATAATGACAGGCGCTAAAGTGCCAGATGATTGCGATAGTGTGGTAGAATTTGAAGCTGTAATAGAAAAAGACGGTTTTATTGAATTTATAAAACCACCAAAAAAAGGTTCAAATATAGCTTACCTTGGAGAGGATTTAAAAAAGAATGAGCTTGTTTTAAAAGAAGGTACTCTAATACAACCAAATATGATCAATTTACTTGCACAACTTGGCTATAAAGGCGTAAAAGTTTACAGAAAATTAAATATTGGCGTTATTACAACAGGCGATGAGCTAGTTGATATTGGTGAGCCCAAAAAACCATCAAGCGTTGTTGACACCTCGCGCTACAGTTTAATTGCCCAGATAAGACAGTTTAATCAAGAAGCGATTGATTATGGACGTATTTTAGATGACCCAAAAAAGATACAACATACACTTAATAATGCTACCTTAAACTGTGATATCGTAATAATAACAGGCGGATCTTCATTTGGCGATAAGGATTATACCCAGGAAGCGCTAAACGCCATAGGTGCCAAAATACTAATTAGAACCATTGATATGAAACCAGGAAGACCAACAATTATAGCAAAAAAAGACAATTGTTTTATTATTGGTTCACCAGGAAACCCGGTATCAACATTTAGTGTCTTTAGGTTGTTTGTAGGAAATATTATTTCAAAGATGTTAAAATGCAAAGATTTTGATGTGGATTTTCTAAAGTGCAAGATTGATTTTGATTACAAAAAAAAATCGGATAGGATGCATTTTTTGCCAACAAAAGTAGCTTTTTGTCAAGACGGTTATGTAGCCTATAAGATAAATTACAATGGTTCTGGTGACTTTAGTGCCCTATCTAAAGCAAATGCGTTTTTAGCTATACCAAAAGAAGTAGAAATTGCAAAAAAAGGTGAGATGCTCGAATTCTTTTTTATATAGGGGTACTTTATGAAATTATTTTCCAGGCTTGTATTGGTAATTGCGGTATTATTTTTTGCAAGCACATCATTTGCTAGCACGCTTGTTGTTATGCAGGCAGGAAGTTTGGCTAAACCGTTTAAAGAAATTGAAGAAGCTTTCAACAAGACTTATCACACAAATGTAAAGTTTCAAAATGAAGCTTTTGGCAGTGTAAAGATTGTGAGAATGATTACAGATTTGCATGCCACACCGGATATTGTTGAATTGGCTGATTATTCTTTGTTTCCAAAAGACTTGATGCCAAAATACACAAGCTGGTATTTGCAGTTTTCTACAAATCAGGAGGTATTGGCCTATACGCCAAAAAGCAAATATGCAAAACAAATCAATTCAAACAACTGGTATGAGATACTTTCAAAAAAAGATGTTAGCTGGGGTTACGGCAACCCAAACCTTGACCTAGGTGGTTATACAGCCGTTATGGTTTTAAAACTTGCTTCTATTTATTATCATAAGCCTCAACTTGCAGATTACCTTTTATCGCATGTAAATAAAAACAACATAAGACCAAAAGCTGAAGATTTGATTGCTTATCTAAAAGCAGGAGAGCTTGATTACGCTTTTGAGTATTTATCCATAGCAAAACAGTATGGTTTAGACTATGTACAATTACCAAATGAAATAAACTTTGGTGATCCAAAATATGCAAAATATTATTCACAGGTATCATTTAAGTTAAAATCCGGTAAAGTAGCACCCGGTATACCAATAATTTATGGTATATCAATACCCAATCAGGCAAAACACAAAGAACTGGCTGCAAAGTTTTTAGCCTTTTTAATTTCAAAAGAAGGTCAAAAAATATTAAGCGACAGCGGACAGCCCGCAATCAGTCCAGCTATAGCTGTAGGGGACATAACTCAGATACCGCCAGTTGTTAAAAAATTGACTAAGTAAGAGGAAGCTTTTCCTCTCTTATCAATATGAAGCACAATTATTTAAGCGATAAAGCTCTAAAAGTTTCATTTTTAATCATAAGCCTTTTTGTGCTTGTTTTTATAATTGTTCCTCTTGCGCGTCTTGTGCTTTTTATAAATCCAAAAACTGTTAGCGTAATAGAGCAAAGTTCTGTATTGGAAGCAATTTTTAATAGTCTTTCTTTATCGTTTATTTGCGGATTGATTTCTATAGGAGTTGGTGTGCCATTTGCTTATCTTTTGTCTAAAAATTTTTTTAAAAGATTCAACAAGTTTGTAGAAACAATATCTGATATCCCAATTTCTATACCACACACTGTAGCTGGTATAGCTTTGTTATTTATATATGGGAAAGAAGGTATTATCGGCAGTCTTTCTTATAAGTTATTTAAATTTCAGATTACAGGTACGCGCATTGCCATTACAATAGCAATGCTGTTTGTGTCTTTGCCGTATATGGTTAATGCTGCTAAAGAAAGTTTTAAAAGCATTGATAAAGAACTTGAAAAAACAGCAAAGATGCTTGGTGCAAGTGAGTTTAATATCTTTAAAGATATTTACCTGCCATTATCAAAAAGTGCAATTTATTCTGGTTTTATATTGGTATGGGCAAGGGCTATTTCTGAGTTTGGAGCAGTCGTTATGCTTGCATATTATCCAATGACAGCTCCTGTTAAAATTTACAATGCTTTTAACGAAATGAACCTTGCGAGGTAATGGATTATAGTTTCAACGGACATGTGTATAGTGTTTATTTAAATTGCGGCTTTAAGCTAAAAGCAAGTCTCACAAAATACTATTTTGATGAGCTGAATATAAAAATTGGCACCAATGTTTATGCAAGCTTTTCTAGAACGTCTGTTAGAATTTTGCCAGATCAATAGTTGAAAAAAATTACATTATAGCTAATATATTCAATATTAAATGCTTTGTGGCAAAGAGCCATTTTTGCATTGAAGGTAATAAATTAAATTTTTAGAAAGGAAAAGTAATGAGAATAGCTACATGGAACGTAAACTCTATTAGAGTTAGGCTTGATAAAATTTTAGATTGGATAACCCAAAAAAACATAGATGTTATAGCTATGCAAGAAATTAAAGCACCGGATGATAAATTTCCATATAATAATTTCAAAGATTTAGGTTATAATGTTGAAAGTTTTGGAGAAGTTGGTTTTAATGGTGTTGCAATTGCTTCGAAATTTCCAATGGAAAACATTAAAAAAGGTTTTGCACTTGATGCAAGAGCCCAAAAGCGTATGATAAGCTGCGAAATTAATAGTATTAAAATTATAAATGTGTACATACCAAACGGTAAACAGGTTGGAACAGGTGATTATTACTATAAGTTAGATTACCTTTCTAAATTAAAAGAGTATTTAATTTCTTTAATGAAAGATACAAAACAAATAATACTTATGGGTGATTTAAATGTTGCATTATCAGACCTGGATGTTTATAATAGCTCGCAGATGAGTGATCAAATCGGCTTTACACACTCAGAGAAAAATGCCTTACAGGATATATTGAACATCGGTTTTTTTGATGTATGTCGCGAGTTTCATAAAGACAAAAAACTATTTAGTTTTTGGGATTATAGAGCAAATTCTTTTTTAAGAAACAAAGGCATGAGGGTAGATTATATTTTGACAACAAAAGAAATTTTTGAAAAAGTCGTGTTGTGCGATATAGACGAAAAAGAACGTGCAAAGCCTGGTGCATCTGACCACGCACCAGTTTATGCAAAAGTAAATATTAATACAGGCGGTGTATCATGAATTATCAGGACATACCACTAAAATTATCGGAGTTTTGGAAATCGAAAGGCTGTGTAATATTGCAACCCTACGATATTGAGTCTGGTGCAGGAACATTTCATCCTGCTACAGTATTAAAATCGCTTGGCGATAAGCCCTGGAGTGTTGCCTATACTGCTCCTTCAAGAAGACCAACCGATGGTAGGTATGGTGAAAATCCCAATAGACTCCAGCATTACTACCAATATCAAGTAATTATTAAGCCCTCACCGGAAAACATTCAGGAAATGTATTTAGAAAGTCTTGAATTCTTAGGCATATCGCCAAAGCAACACGATATAAGGTTTGTTGAAGATAACTGGGAATCTCCTACGCTTGGCGCATGGGGTCTTGGCTGGGAAGTATGGTTAGATGGTATGGAAGTAACACAGTTTACATATTTTCAGCAAATAGGTGGTGTTGATTTAAAACTCATACCTGTCGAAATAACGTATGGCACAGAAAGACTTGGTATGTATATTCAAGGTGTAGAAAATGTTTTTGATATGAAATTTAACGATCATTTAACTTATGGCGATATTCATAAGCACGATGAATGGGAATATTCTACATACAATTTTGAAGTTGCTGATGTAAAAATGCTTTTTGAGTTATTTAACATATTTGAAAAAGAATCAAACAGATGCATTCAGGCTAATCTTATAAGACCAGCGTATGATTATTGTATTAAATGTTCTCATGTTTTTAACCTGCTTGATGCAAGGAGTGCAATTAGCGTATCAGAGCGTACGCATTATATAAAAAGGGTGCGCGATCTGGCTGTTGCCATAGCAAAAGCTTATGTAGGAGAAAGCCAATGAGGGTATTGTTTGAATTGTTAACAGAAGAATTACCAGCAAAAGAGTTGCTTAATATAAATGATAGCTTGCTTTGTGCGGTCTTGGACAGACACAATATTGATTATCAAAGCGCCAGTGTATATTTTACGCCAAGACGCATAGCTGCTATAATTAATTGTAAAGAGTTTACAAAACAGCAAAATCAAAAAATTTTTGGACCGCCAAAAAACGTATGTTTTGACAAAGATAATAAGCCAACAAAAGCTTTATTAAGTTTTTTAGAAAAAAACAATGCAAATATTGATGAGTGCTTTTTTGAAAATACAAGCAAAGGTACTTATGCTTGCGTTTTTGCAAAACAAACACAAAAGTTAGTAAAAGAGCTTTTATGTGGTATTTTTAGTGAATTTTTAAGCTCAATCCCATTTGAAAAGCAAATGCGCTGGGGAAGTGGCGATTTTGTTTTTTTAAGGCCCGTACACAATTTGGTGCTTTTAGCTGACAACGAAGTAATAGAATGTTCTTTGTTTGGCAAGCCTAGCGTTTCTTACACATTTGGTCACAGATTTTTGGCTTGCCACAAAATAGATTTAATATCAAAAGACTACAAGGAAGAACTTAAAAAGCACTATGTAATAGTAGATCAACACACAAGGCAATCAATTATTAAAGATTCGCTTGAAAAACTATCAAACGCGCAAAAGCGCTATGTTTTAGATGAGGATTTGTTAAATGAAGTTGTAAATTTGGTAGAATACCCAAATTGCCTGGAAGGGACTTTTGAAGAAGAGTTTCTTAAATTGCCCCAGGAAGTTTTAATAAGCTCAATGAAAGCCAATCAAAAATACTTTTACTCTTTAAACAATGGTAAGCTTACAAATAAATTTTGTATAGTTTCAAACATGATTACAGATGATGATTCTGTTATTGTAAAAGGTAATGAACGTGTTTTAAGGGCCCGTTTTAGAGATGCAGCTTTTTTCTATGAAGAAGATTTAAAAGTCAAGTTATCAGACCTAGTAGATAAACTAAAACATATGCTTTTTCATAAAAAACTAGGGTCAATGTATGATAGGGTAGAAAGGCTTGTTGAGCTTACCAAAAAAATAGCAAGTGATATTGGTGCAGATGTAGATGTGGCGCAGCGTGCAGCATATTTATCAAAAGCAGATCTTTTAACGCATATGGTTTATGAATTTCCAGAAGTACAAGGTATAATGGGCTCGATTATTGCAAAAAAGCAATCAGAAAAAGAGCTTGTAGCAAACTGCATATATGAACAGTATTTACCCAAAGATGAAGTTTACCCTAAAACAAAAGAAGGTATAGCGCTATCATTAGCTGATAAGTTTGATTTGATTGTTGGTGGTATGATAGCTGATCTAAAGCCAAGTGGCAATAAAGATCCCTACGGACTGCGCCGGGCAGCTCTTTCGATTATAAAAATTGCATTAAACACAAAACTAAATTTTAATATTAAAGATATTGTTGAATTCTCGGCAAATCTTTATGATAAACAAGGTATATCTCAATTAAATTCAGTAAGCCAAACACTTGAATTTATAAAAGTGAGATTTATAAATATGTTCGAAGAACACAGTCAGATTGTAAAAGCTGTGGTTGAGGTTGATTTTAGTGATATTTACGATGCATTTTTAAAAATCGAGGCATTAAAAGATTTTTACACTCAAAGCAATGAAGAAAATTTGTATAGTATAAAAAGGGTGTTTAATATAGTGCCAGATAGTTTTAAAAAAATAGATGTTGATCGTGAGCTTTTTGTTTTTAGCGAAGAATCTAAATTTTTTGAATTTGTAGGATCTTTAAAACAAAATCTGGAAAAATTTTTGCAAACTAAAGATTATTTATCTTATTTAAAAAACATGATAGACAACAATATAATATCAAGTTTTTTTGATAATGTTCTTATTATGGATAAGGATGAAAAAATCAAAAATAATAGATTGGCTTTATTAAACAACTACAAACAATTAGTATTAAAAGTAGCAGATTTTAAATATTTAAACATTTGAAGGTGAGTGTATGATTAGACTTAAAGACACTTTGGGTTTGACATTTAACGATGTGCTTTTAATTCCAAGAAAATCTCATGTTTTACCTAACGAAGTTGATACAAGCACAAACCTGACAAACAGGTACGCACTAAAGATTCCAATAATTTCAGCCGCTATGGATACAGTTACAGAGTACCGTATGGCAATAGGCATGGCAAGAAACGGTGGCCTTGGCGTTATACATAAAAACATGACTATAGAAGAACAGGTAAGACAGGTAATTAGGGTCAAAAAAAGTGAAAGTGGTATGATAACGGATCCTATTGTTATTCACCCGGATGCTACGATAAATGATTGCCTTAATTTAATGCGAAACTACCATATCTCTGGCATACCGGTAACTGATAGCAATAATACGCTCGTTGGCATTATAACTAATAGAGATTTAAGATTCGAGACAGATTATACAAAAAAAGTAAAAGACCTAATGACTTCTAAAGGTTTAATTGTAGCTCCAGAAGGTACAACGCTCAAAGAAGCAATTGAATATCTCAAGAAAAATAAAATTGAAAAATTACCCATTGTAGATAAAGATTATAAATTAAAAGGTTTAATTACAATAAAAGATATAATAAAAAAAGAAGAGTATCCAGATGCCACAAAAGACTCAAAAGGCAGGCTTTTGGTAGCTGCAAGTGTTGGCACAAAAGATGGTGAATCAAGAGCTAAAGCACTTTTAGAAGCAGGTGCTGATATTATAGTATTAGATTCAGCGCACGGACACTCTGTAAAAGTATTAAAGACTATAGAAAGGATAAAGTCAAAGTTTGACTGCTGTGTAATAGGTGGTAATGTAGCCACACGCGAAGGCACAAGAAGCTTGATAGAAGCTGGCGCAGATGTTGTAAAAGTAGGAATCGGGCCAGGTTCAATTTGTACAACACGCATTATTGCGGGCGTTGGTGTGCCGCAGATTACAGCAATATCAGAATGTGCAGAAGAAGCCGATAAATTTGGCGTAAAAATTATTGCTGATGGTGGAATTAAGTATTCAGGTGATATTGTTAAAGCTTTAGCTGCAGGTGCTGCATGTGTAATGATTGGTAATTTACTTGCCGGCGTGGAAGAATCACCTGGTGAGTCCATTATATATCAAGGTAGAAAGTACAAAGTTTACAGAGGGATGGGATCGCTTTCTGCAATGGAAAAAGGAGGCAAAGAAAGGTATTTCCAGGACGAAGTTGAGCCTGAAAAGTTTGTACCAGAAGGCATTGAAGGTAGAGTTCCCTACAAAGGCGAATTAAAAGATGTATTATACCAGCTTGTTGGTGGTCTAAAGGCAGGTATGGGCTATACTGGTTCAAAAACCATTGAAGAGCTTAGAGAAGTGCCATTTATTCAAATTTCAGAAAACTCATGGAGAGAAAGTCATGTTCACGATGTTATTATTACAAAAGAAGCGCCTAACTATAATATTTAGCGTTTTATTTTTAGTTTTAATCAATGTTGCTTATGCACGGGATATTGAAGTTTATTTTACACCATCTGATGTACCTATAGAAAAGATTGTTAACCTCATAAATAATTCAAAAAAGTCTATTGATGTTGCAATGTACTCTTTTACATCAAGACCGCTTGCTCAAAGCCTTATAAATGCAAAAAAACGCGGTGTCAAGGTAAGGCTTTTATTAGACGGTGAATGGAATAGTCCAAAAAACAAATATTCAAAAGTAGAGTACCTGTTAAAAAATGGCATAGATATTAGATTTGCTAAGCCTCACAAGTATTATGATAGATACGGTATAATGCACAATAAATTTGCTATTTTTGATGATAAAATAGTTGAAACTGGTTCTCTAAATTGGACAGCTCAGGCTCCCAAAGCAAACGATGAAAATGTTTTAATTATTGATAGGCCAGATATTGCAAATATTTACAAAAAACAATTTGAGGAATTATGGAATCAAGCGCTGCCTGCAAAAGAATAATTGATGCTAATTTGAACCGTTCAAAAGAAGCTCTTCGCGTAGTTGAAGATATAATAAGGTTTGAGTATGATGATGAAGAATTAGCAACTTTCTCTAAAAGTATACGTGCACTTTTAGGTTCTATTGCAAAAAAACATATTGATTCAATTGAACACAGAGATACACAAAATGACTGTTTAACAAAAGTAACATTGAAAGAAGAAAAAAATAGAGATTCTTTATTTGATGTTTTAATTGCAAACTTTAAAAGAACCGAGGAATCTTTACGTGTTTTGGAAGAAGTCTTTAAATTAATTGATATTGACAGTTCATTATTATGCAAACATGCAAGATACGATACTTATATACTGGAAAAAAAAGTGTATGATAGATATAAAAAACATTAGAAATTTTTCAATCATAGCCCATATTGATCATGGCAAATCAACGCTTGCTGATAGACTGATTGAAAAAACCGGTTCTCTTGATAAAAGGCAGATGAAAGATCAAGTTTTAGATAATCTTGAAGTGGAACGCAGGCATGGTATAACCGTAAAAGCTCAGGCTGTTAGAATGGAGTATTTATACGACGGTGTCTTATACGAATTAAATATGATTGATACTCCAGGGCATGCTGATTTTACATACGAGGTATCAAAAAGCTTATCAGCATGCGAGGGTGCATTGCTTGTAGTTGATGCTACACAAGGTGTTGAGGCACAAACGGTTGCAAATTTATATTTGGCTTTAGAAAATAATTTAGAAATAATACCTGTTATAAACAAAATAGATTTACCCACAGCAGATATTGAAAAAACAAAAAGTGAAATAGAAAATTTGGGTTTAGATGCTTCTGGTGCTATTTTGATTTCAGCAAAAAACGATATAGGTACAGATAAAGTTTTGGAAGCCATAATAAAATATATACCTCCACCAAAAATCAATAACGAAGAGACACTTAAAGCTCTTATTATTGATTCATGGTATGATAATTATAAAGGTGTTGTGTGTCTTGTTAGAGTATTTGAAGGTGAGATTAAGATCCATGACCGTATAATGATATTTTCAAACAAAAAAGAGTATAATGTTGAAAGTATAAGCGTATTGACACCAAAACCAAAAGAAATAGAAACTTTGCATGCCGGTGAAGTTGGTATTTTAATATCCAATATTAAAAATATAGATGATGTGCTTGTTGGTGATACAATAACACTTGCAAGTAATCCTGCAAAAGCTGCCCTGAAGGGTTTTAAAAAGATAAAACCTTTTGTATATGCAGGTATATACCCAACTGACACTGAAAAATATGATGATCTTAAAGAAGGTTTAGAAAAACTTAAATTAAATGACTCAAGTTTGGAATTTGAACCAGAAAAAAGCGATTCTTTAGGTTTTGGCTTTAGATGTGGTTTTTTAGGCATGCTTCATATGAATATAACAAAAGAACGTCTAGAAGAAGAATTTGGTTTAGATATAGTTGTTACAAACCCTTCTGTTTTGTATAAAGTAGAAAAAACAGATGGTAGCATAATTGAGATATCAAATCCCAAAGACTTACCTGAACCCCAATTTATTAGATCTATTTTAGAGCCTTATGTAAGCATTGATGTTATAACTCCTTCTGAGTATATTGGTAGCGTATTAAACTTGTTGCAGGAAAAAAGAGGATATCAAAAAAATTTAAGCTATTTATCTGCAAATAGATGTTTAATTACTTACAGTGCTCCTTTATCTGAAACAATAACAAACTTTTATGACACACTTAAATCAATTACAAGGGGTTATGCTTCTTTTAATTACGAATTTGAAGGCTATAAACCATCGGATCTTGTAAAAATGATAATTTTAATCAACAATGAACCTATAGATAGCTTTTCTCAAATCGTCCACAAGGATAAAGCTTACGCTCAGGCTCGCGAGGTGCTAGCAAAACTGAAAGAATTTGTGCCAAGACAATTGTTTGAGATAAGGCTTCAGGCAAAAGTAGGTGGCAAAATTATAGCAAAAGAGGAAATAAAAGCTCTTCGAAAAGATGTGCTTGCAAAATGCTATGGTGGTGATATAACACGCAAAAGAAAATTGCTTGAAAAGCAAAAAGAAGGCAAAAAAAAGTTAAAACAATTAGGAAAGGTTGCTATATCAAAGGAGGCCTTTATGAAACTTTTGGAACCCACAAAAAGATAAAAAGGAGTAGTTATGTCAAAAAAATTTTGGGATTGGACAAAATCAATACTTATAGCGCTATTAATAGCGCTTTTTATAAGGACATTTTTTATTGAAGCTTTTAAAATTCCATCTGGTTCAATGGAGCCTACACTATTGCCAGGTGATTATATACTTGTAAACAAGATATCATATGGTATAAAAATACCTTTTACGCATGAATTTTTATGGAAAGGCAAAGACCCTAAAGTTGGAGATATTGTAGTTTTTAGGTATCCACCTGACCCAAGCGTGCATTTTATCAAACGTTGCATGGGTGTACCAGGTGATACGGTTCAGATAATAAACAGGCAGGTTTATATAAATGGTAAAAAAGTCTATGAACCATACGCTTATTTTTCGAGTCCTATTATTTATCCAAGAAATGCTCAAATACCAGGCATTACAACGCCTTATGGCTCAAGAGATAATTGGGGGCCTGTTAAGGTTCCACCACATGAGTATTTTATGATGGGCGATAACAGAGACAATTCTTACGATTCAAGATTTTGGGGTTTTGTGCCACGCTATGATATTACAGGCGAACCATTTATTATTTATTTTTCAATTTATCATTGGAAAATAAGGTTCAATCGAATATTTAAAATTATAAATACAAATGCTCAAGATGGAAGATAAATTTTGCGATGAAAAAATTATAAATTTACCAAATAGTTTATCCTTTTTTAGAATTATACTAATTGCTCCGACAATCTATTTACTTTTAAATGAATTTTACAAGCAGGCTTTTTTTGTATTATTTATTGCATCAATCACAGACTTTCTTGATGGTTTTTTGGCTAGAAAGTTAAACCAGACTACACTTATTGGCAAACTTCTTGATCCTTTGGCAGATAAAATTTTGATAAATTATGCATTTTTGCTTTTTACAATAAAAGGAGCTATACCACAATTTTTATGGGTTACAGTATTTTTTAAAGATACAGTTTTGATTGTTGGAAGCCTTGTAATTTTGACATACAATAAAGAACATGTCATAAAAAGCTCTTATGCAGGTAAACTTGCTACATTTTTTCAAATTGTTCTTTTGCTTTATATTTTGTTTGAGAAACTTAATATTTTGCACAATAATTTAGCTTTAAGTGTTATCGTATATATAACCTTTGCATTTTCGATTTTTGCCCTGTTGCATTATGTAAAAAAAGCTTTATACTTAATTAAAACTTAATGGAGGTTTTTAATGAAAAAAAATGTAGGTGGACTTGACCAAAAGATTAGATACGCAGTTGGTGTTGGTTTGATTTTATGCGGATTACTAAAAAAGAAAGCACTCATTGTTCCAGGCGCGATGGTGCTTGGCACTGCAATCTTGCAAAAATGTACGTTGTACGATTTAATAGGTGTAAATACATATGAACGCAGACAGGATAATTAAAAAAATACTCAAAGACAATATGGGTTTGAAGCCATATGAGCGATGTCTTGTGTTTACAGATATTCTAAATGAGGATGTTGATGAAAAAGAAAAATTACGAAGGAAAAAGCTTCCATACATAGCAAAAGCTTTTTTTGAAGAAGCAAATTCACTTGCAAAAGCTTTTTACTTTGAATATGGCTCGCTTGGCTCACCTGCAGGTGAGCCACCTTTTGAGCTTTGGGAAATAGCTTTTGGGAAATCCTGTACAAGTCAGTTTAAACACCTAAAAGACAAAATAATTGCTAAGACTTTAAGCGATGAAGAAAAAGCTTTTATAGAAGATATTGTCAAGCAAAAGTGCGATTGTGTAGATGTTATTATTGCGCTGCCAAATTATTCTACAAGCCACACATTTTTTAGAAAACTTTTAACCAATAGCTGCAAAAGCAGATTTGCAAGCATGCCATTATTTGACGAAAGTATGCTTTTTGGACCATTAAGCATTGACATAGAAGAACTAAAAGATAAAACGCTTCAAGTATACGAGGTCGTAAAAAACGCTAAAATAATAAAAATTAATGCCAAAAATGGCACAGAAATAGAGTTTAATTTAGAAGGCAGAGAATTTTTAACTGATTATGGTTTATTGGATAAACCGGGTAGTTTTGGAAATTTACCTGCCGGAGAAGTGTTTATTGCACCAAATGAAGGCAAAACAAATGGTTATTTTGTAGCAGAGTTTGGACCTACATTTAAGTTTGATGGTAATTTATGTTTTGTTATAAAGAATGGTATGCTAAATGAAATTATAGGAAGTGATAATTACGCTAAAACGCTAAAAAAGATAATTGATCAACATCCACAAGCTGCAAATGTAGCTGAGCTTGGCATTGGTACAAACACTAAGGCAAAAGATCCACTCAATATCCTAGAAGCTGAAAAAATTTACAGAACCATACATATGGCTTTGGGAGACAATTCATCTTTTGGCGGCAAAGTTAGTGTCCCATTTCATCAGGATTTTGTACTTTTTAATCCCAATGTGATTGTTATAAAAGACGATGGTTCTCGATATTTGAATTTTGATTAATTAGTTAAGGTGGAGGATGTATAAGTTTCAAAACAAAAATGGTTTTATACGGTGTTTTAAGTGTATTAATTTTTGTTGGTTTGTTTGGTGTATACGCAATTTACTGGAATTTAAACTTAGAAAAGCAGGAAATTAACTCAACAAAAGAATTAATTATTTCATATAACAAGAAAAACTTGGTTTCCATTATAGATTCTGTGTCATCTATGATTCAAAGACCATACGAAAGGTACAAAAACGGAGAATTGAGTTTTGATGATGCAAAAGCAGTCGCGCTTGATTGGATTAAAAAGGTTAAGTACGGAAATAATAATTATATATTTGTAGTTGATAGAGATGGTATATTGCTTGCGGACAGGGCAGACCCTTCGCTTGAGGGGAAAAATGTTTTAGACTTTAAAGATGCAAATGGTAAATATATTTTTAAAGAAATAATTTCTACTGCTTTAAAACAAGGTTCAGGCTATGTCGAATACAATTTTAAAAATCCTTCAACAAATAAAATTGATAGGAAAGTAACTTATGTAAGATACGATAAAGATTTTGGATTTATTTTAGGCACAGGATTTTATTTGTCTGGCCTAAACAAAGATATTGAACAGCAAAGAAATATAATTATTAAAAATATGATTTCTTCTTTAATTGTATCATCTATAATTGTAATTTTTATAATTGCTGCTGTGGCTTTAATTGGTATGTTATTAGCAAAAAAACTTATTAAACCCCTCTCTCATATAAACTCTCTTGTCTCCACCCTTGCCAAAGGTGGTGGTGATTTAACTATTGTATTGCCAAAGGACTCAAATGATGAATTTGGAGAACTAACAGACAATCTCAACAAATTCATATCAACACTTAAAGATATTGTTGGCCAGATTGTTTCAAAGGCAAAAGAAGTCCAATCTTCTGTAAACTCTCTTGCCACTTCAGCTGCTCAAATATCTGCTTCAAGCGAGCAGGTATCATCAAACACAAAAGAGATATCACACGCAACAGAAGACACAGCAAATGCACTATCCGGTATTGCAAGATCAACAGAAGACATAAGGGTATCTTCCGATGAAGCAAAAGAAATAA
>NZ_FMYU01000026.1:0-3270 GCF_900101285.1 Desulfurella multipotens | reverse complement strand
GTAAATCACCGTTTTTATAAATGCGATACTACCAAAAACCAATGTTGTTGACAAGAAAAAATATTGATGTATGCAACTCTATTTACCCTAAAATATCTATTTTCGTATGAATTGGATCAAGAATGGTCTGATTTTGCTTGTCAAAAATATTTTTTTTATATATCATTGTTGTTTACAGACAATAATTTGCAAAAGCGTATTCGTGTTTTATGAGTGTCTATATGGCGGGTATTGGAGAGATTGCGTAAATGAAGAATAAAAAAATTAAAAAATTCGATTTTGACAAAAGGGAAGGGTATGCTTCACTTATGAACGAGTTATACGGATTAGCTTTTAAACGGGAGCTTAGGAAATGAAAGACAGCTGGTATGATGTTGCTCAAATTTGTTTAAATGGGCATGTTATAAACGATTGTGTAAAAAGGTTTCCTAATCATAATAAAAAATTTTGTGATAAATGCGGTGCTCTTACAATTACTAATTGCCCAAATTGTGATACTGAAATACAAGGGCAATATCATATAGAAGGTGTTATGGATTTTACAGGTTATACAGCTCCAGCATTTTGCCCTAATTGCGGAAAACCATACCCTTGGACAGAAGCCAAAATTCAAGCTGCTCATAACCTTGTACAGGAGTTGGAAAATATTTCGGATGATGAGAAAAAAATTTTGACACAAAGCATTGATGAGATAATAAAAGATACACCAGAAACTACTCTTGCTGTTACAAGGTTTAAAAAGATACTCCTTAAAACAAAGAAACCGATTGTAGATGCTTTTAGAAATATTTTAGTTGACATCGTAAGCGAAACAGCAAAGAAATTGTTATGGCCTTAGCAATACAAATATTGGTGTTTTATATAAACAAGACTGCATTATTTTTTGCCAAGCCAGAATAAAAATGCCTAAAATATCCCAACTTTTTCAGAAGTTTAATCAGCTTTCGTTCTGTTTAAAAAATAAGCCTCTCTCTTCTCCCTCTACCATATCGCTATTCAATAGAATAGCCCCCCTTGTCTCCCTTATCTCTCTTAATTTTTCACTTTTTCTCTTTTTCTCTCTAATTACTATCCCCATAGCCTCTCTTATTTCTCTAATCGTTTCCTCTCAAAATCTCCTGAATTCTCTTAACATTACTCCCCACCACATTGTTATTCAATAGAATAACTCCCTATTATTTTTCTTATTTTAACGGTATTTTTTTAAAATACCGTTATTACACCTATCACATCGTTTTTGCTATTAAAATAATATTTTATTTTTAAAATCAATCAAGTTTCTTAAAAACAGACATGCTATTTGGTATTGCAAACTGCCATTTTTTCACAACTTTTCTTTATTTTAACAACCAAAAACCCATAAAAAACCATACCTCCAAAAAGCCTATTTGGCACTTTTTCGGTTCTATAAGTAAATACTTATGGTAAATACTTATAGTGAGAAAAAAATATGCTGGTTAGCAAACAAAAAAACAACCCCCCTCTTAATCCCCTTTTTTTGCCAACGCCCGCAGGCAAACCGGTAAAGCGGTCTAATTCGTGTGGCTTAAAATTGCCATTTTATAGTGCTAAAAATTTGTTTTAGAAGGCGTCTAATTTCAACGACATTGCAATGTTTGAGTGTCAGTAATATAATTAATCGTCTAGTGATTTTTTAAAAAATATAAATACTGTTAAAACAACATAATCTAAATTTGGCATCTAAATAAATCAATTGTTAGCGTTTTTGAGATTTATTTTGTTTTTAAAATAATATTATCTAAATATATAAATCAGTTATATAAAATAACGGTATAAGATAAGATTACTAATCTAATGCGAAAAAAACCGTTAGTCTTGCTCAAATTGTCTTATCAATTTTTTCTTGTCTGCTTCAAACAGTATTTGAGCTCTTTCTTCTGCTTTAATTTTTGCTTTTTCAAGACGTCTTTGAAAAATCTCATTTTTTGCAATTATATCTTCTGTGATTAAGCGTTCCACTTTAAATTCCATTTCAAAGCTTTTTTCGTCCACTCCTGGGTATAACTCTTTTGCTTTCTCGAGATATTCATTTAGTAATTCTTTTTTTTCTTCATCTTCAAGTGAATTTAAATACTCTTTATAAATTCTAGTTTTTTCATTGTCTATGGCTATTTCTATCTCTTTTTCTCTTTCTTCTTCCAGTTGTTTTAAGCGTCTTTCAAATTCTTTTTTTCTTGCCTCTTGTTCTTGTTTTTCTTTCTCAAGATTATCGTAATAACTGGCATAGTCTTCTTTGATGGCTTGTTTTAAGTATGCAAGCCATTCTTTTGGTTTATGGTCATTTGTGTATTGTATCTGGCTTAAAACGTAATCGCTTGCATACTGCTTGAGATAATTTAAAAGCAAAGTTTTAACGCTATTGGTTTGTTTTTCTTCTGGGATAAGTTCTAAAAGCTTATCAAGAATTTCTTGTTCGGTTGTATTGGTTGAGCGAATATCTGTATCTGATTTGTCTGCTTTGTTTTCAATTTCGTTTAGGTTTGACAAAATAGTAAATTGAATTTCTACTACTTTTCTTATGCGCTTGATTTCTTTAAATTCAAAAGTAATATCCGTGTATTTTTTAAGTTCTCTCTGAGCTATTTGAAGGATTCGTCTTTTTATATCGTTATATTTGTAGTCGTCCGGGACAGCTAAAATTTTTCTAAAATCATCAATCTTAAGATTTATGTGCCCCATTCCTTGATAAGATTTCAATATCTCATACAGTCTTATTGAGTATTTACTTTGCAATTTTAGTATGTTTTTAAGCCTATAAGCTGTAAAATTCTTTTTCAATTGCAATAGATATGGTTTTAAATCTGGATGAAAACTGCAAAGCAATACACCCCTTTTAGACTCATACTTTAAACCGGCAAACCAATTACAAACAAGAAAACCACCATCCTGTGGTATATATAGCGGTTTTTTAAGCAGTGTTTCTGCAAATTCTTTTAATTTTCTGTATGTAGTTGGCGCATTACTATCAATTAAGTCTAAATATTCGGATACATAAACCGTATATGTTTTAAAATCTTCATCGTCTTTTTCAATCATTGAAGCTACTTGCAGAATTAATCTTTGTTCAGCTAAAGACAAATTGTATCGGGACATTACTAAATTATTGTGTTTTACCACTAAAGCGTTTTCATTTGTTTTTGTTACTTCTAAATTCTCTACCATTTTCACCTCCAGAAAGTTTTAAATAATATTATAAATACTACTAAGACATTTGTCAAGTCGTATTTCACTATCTTTTTGTCGTATTTC
>NZ_FMYU01000023.1:0-6745 GCF_900101285.1 Desulfurella multipotens | reverse complement strand
TCACCTACCTTTCTTAAAAGTCATTATGCAGAAACTTCTGCTATAACAGAAGGAAAAGGGAAGTTATCTTATCACTTTATTTAACGGAGTGAGAAAATGAAGAAAATTGAAGAGATGAAAGAGAAATTGAAAGAACTAAAACTATTACTTAAAGGTTCTTATGTAAGGGGTGAGTAGGGAGAAAAAAGCGATCTTGATATACTCATTGAATTTGAGGAAAACACAGAAATTGGGCTACTTGAATTTATCCATTTAGAAAATCTTTTAAGTGATATGCTTGGTGTGAAGGTTGGCCTCGTTATGAGAAAGGTGCTAAAACCCCACATAGGTAGGCGTATTTTAAAGGAGGTAATTTATTTAGAATGGAGAGAAGAAATAAAATAAAATAAAATGAAATGAAATATAATAGCGAAAAACATTATTTAGGACATAGAGAAAGATTAAGGAAAAGGCTGATGCAGTTTGGCTCTGAAGGATTACAAGAATATGAAATAGTAGAATTTCTTCTGACTTATGTCATTCCCCAAAAAGATGTTAAACCAATAGCCAAAGAACTTCTTAATAGATTTGGCTCTATAAAAGGAATTTTTGATGCAAGTGAGGAAGAATTAAAATCTGTTAAATATATAAAAGACAGGTTTATAGCTCTGATACAACTCATAAAAGAAATTAATGCTATTTACAGCAAACAGAAAGCTTTGGAACAGCCGGCATTTGAATCAATAGGAATGATTGCGAAATATTGCATTGAGAAAATTGGACATAAAATGGAAGAAGAATTTTTAGTAATTTATTTGGATAGTGGATTAAGACTACAGAGTGAGAAAGATTTTCCAGCAAAGGAATTTTATTTTTCAGGAACTATTGATAAAGCAGTTGTGTATCCAATGGCGATAATTGAAGAGGCTCTAAAAAGGAAGTCGTATGCGTTCATTATTGTCCATAATCATCCCAATGGAAAATTAGAACCATCGGAATATGATAAGAACCTGACCAAAGCGATAGATATAGCAGCTAAATCAGTAGGTATTATACTTTATGATCACCTTATTGTTACTGCTAATAGCTATTTAAGTTTTAAAAAGGAGAGATTGCTATGAATGCACTTGAAGAAATAAAAGGTGTTATTCCTTCTTTGAATGAAGACCAGATTGAAGCAATTACTACAACGGATGGACCGGTTCTCATTATTGCAGGTCCCGGAACAGGCAAAACACTTACCCTTGTGGCAAGGACATTATATCTTCTTGTTTCTGGGAAAGCGCAACCTGAAGAGATTATGCTCACTACATTTACTGAAAAGGCTGCATATGAATTAAGAGATAGGGTAAGTCAGCTTGCACGAAAGATTAATTATCAGGGGCAGGTGCATCTTTTAAAAATGGGAACGATACATAGTTTATGTAATGAGTATATCATGAAATTTCTTTCTTATACAATTCTTCAAAAAGGATACTCAGTGCTGGATGAATTGACGCAAGTATTTTTTGTCTATGAAAATTTTGATGAAATAATAACTCCAAGAGATGGAAAGTTTTTAGGGAGATGGTCTAATAAGTGGAATGCAATTAAAGAGATAATTCCATATTTGAATAAAATAATAGAAGAAATTATAGATATTTCTCAATTAGAAAATTCTGGAGACGAATTTTTGGGTGTACTTTCTGCTTGTTATAAAGCATATTGTAAAAAATTATTTGAGAGCAACAGAGTGGATTTCTCCCATCTTCAAAAAATCTTTTATGAGTTGCTTAATAATAATGAAATTTACCAAAAGATAAAATCAAAAATAAGATACATAATGGTAGATGAGTATCAGGATACAAATTATATCCAGGAGCAGATAATTTTAAAACTTGCTACTCCTGAAAACAATGTATGTGTTGTGGGAGACGAGGACCAATCTCTCTATCGGTTCAGAGGGGCAACAGTCCGAAATATTCTGGAATTCCCCAAACATTTTAACAATTGCAAACAGATAAAATTAACGGTAAATTACAGGTCGCATAAAAAGATTATTGAAAGATATAATAAATTCATAACCTCAATAAACTGGGATGGATTTAGATATCCCAAAGAAATAAAACCTGACTCGAACGCAATATTTCCTGAATACCCTGCTGTTTTTTGTATCTGGGGTAAAAATGAAGAAGATGAAGCAAAAAGGGTGGTTCAACTTATCAAATTTTTAAAAAGCGAAAAAATTATTGAGGACTGGAGTGATGTTGCAATCCTTTTAAAAAGTGTTAAACCCGAACACAGCTCACACTACATCCAAACATTAAAAGAAAATAATATCCCTTATTTTTCTCCAAGAGCAAAGGTTTATTTTGAAAACATAGAAGTTAAGTTGCTTCTTGCCTGTTATTCCATCATTTTTGGCTTTTATGGAGATATATTAAAAAATTCCTCTATCAGGGAATATATTGAAGAAGCAATAAAATTATTGGGAGAAGTTATATCTTCCACACTTAAAGATTACATAAAAAGAAAGGTTCAACAGATAGAAAAATTAAAAGAGGATTCCCTTGACTTAACAATCCTTGATTACTTTTATCAACTTCTTGCGTATCAACCATTTTCTTCATTTCTTAACGATAAAAACAAGGCGTATAATCTTTCCATTTTTTCAAAACTCATTTCAGTATTTCAGTATTATTACAACATTTCAGTGGTGACATCTAAGAATAAAGAATTCATAAAGTATCACCTCTTTGGAAGTTTTTTTAATTTTTTAATACAGGCAGGTATAGATGAATATGAAGACCCGTATAATCCTATACCTAAGGGTTTCGTCCAGATTATGACAATTCACCAGGCAAAGGGATTAGAGTTTCCTGTGGTCATTGTGGGCTCGCTCCATAAAAGGTTTGCTGTTCAGAAGCAGGTAGATAGAGACCTTTTGCCTTTCTCTAAAAGAGGAACTTTTGAAACAGAGAGGCAGATGACAGAGTTTGACAGATTAAGACACTATTATGTTGCATTTTCAAGAGCTCAAAAATTGCTCGTCTTAACTACTCCTGAAAAACCTCAAGATTGGTTTTCTCCTATATGGGAAGAACTTGGCCAGTATCCTTATGTAGAGAAAGAGACATTAAAAGCACAGAAATTTAATTCAAAACCACAATTTATACCAAAAAAATCTTACTCCCTTTCTCAGATCAATGTTTACCAGACCTGTCCCCAGCAGTATCTTTTTTATAAAGAATATGATTTTCAGCCGTCCCGTTCTGCACAGGTTTTATTCGGCAGTTTAGTCCATCATACAATAGAGGATATACACCGTGCAGTCCTTGATAAGAAAGATTTTACAACCTCAGATATAGAGAACTGGCTTGAGCAAAACTACAAAGCACTGCTCCTTTCAGGATTAAGACCAATCTCACAGACACAAAAAGAAGTTGCCTTAAAGCAGGTGATAAATTACTTTAAACAAAATCAGGACATCCTTGAGAGAATTTCTGAAACAGAAGTGGATGTCTCAGTAGAAAAGGAGGATTACATAATCACTGGAAAGATTGACCTTTTAACATCAAAGGATGGAAAGTTTGAAATCCTTGATTTCAAAACCCCACCAAAACAGGAAAATAATTCTGAACTCATTGATAGATATTTTAAGCAGCTATGCCTATACGGATATATTTTAAAAGAAAGATACGGCAAGCCAGTTGAAAAGATGTATATTTACTGGACCTCTGAAGAGAGAAGAAAGGATGCCTTGATGGAGATGAGATACTCGGAGAAAGATGTAGAAGAAGCAGGAAGATATTTTGATGAGGTGGTTAGAAAGATTAAGGAAGAAAATTTTAAAGTTAGCATCCCACCTGATACTGAAAAGGTTTGCAGGGAATGTGATTTCAGGTTCTATTGCTCTCAAAATGGGATAATAAAATTTAAAACAAAGGAACTTGAGGAGGTATAAATATGCCTAAGATAAACATAACCAAAACTGAGCTTGTCTGGCTTGGAAAATACGATGAAGAGGGAAAACTAAATCCGGTTGAAAAGCCAGGTCCTTATCCATTTCAGATTGTGGAGGTGATAAATAAGCCGAGAACAGGAAAAGAAATACCAACACCAGGACTTCTTTTTGACCTTTACGAAGGCAAAGAAGGAAATACTTTTGAAGAAGGATGGCGGAATAAACTCATCTGGGGAGATAACAAACTTGTAATGTCTTCACTCCTTGAAAAATTTGCTGGCAGGATAAATCTAATCTACATAGACCCGCCATTTGCAACAGGTGCTGATTTTAAATTTAAGATACAAATTGGTGAAGAAGCTGAAGAAATAACAAAGGAGCACTCAATAATTGAAGAGAAGGCATACAGGGATACCTGGGGTAAAGGATTAGATTCTTATTTACAGATGATGTATGAACGGCTTGTCTTGATGAAAGAACTCCTTGCAGAAAACGGCTCTATCTATGTGCATCTTGACTGGCATGTGGGACATTATGTCAAGGTAATGATGGATGAGATTTTTGGATATGAGAATTTTAGGAATGAGATTGTGGTTGGGGCAAGGGAAAAACATACGCATTCTCAATTTGGATATTTATCTTCGCTATCAAATTCTTATCAGATCATTCTTTTGTATGTGAAAAACCAAGATACCAAATTAAAATTAACAAAGAGAAAAGTGGAGCCTAAAAAAGAAAGATGGAGCACTTTAATTACAAGTTATGGTGATAGACCAACTATGAGATTTGAGATAGAAGGTGTAAAGCCAATTCCTCCTGATAGATGGAAATGGTCTGAAGAAAGAATTAAGAAAGCATTAGAAAATTACGAAAAATATAAAGATAATCTTAAAAATGCACCTGAAGATATAGACATTGCACGAGTAAGGATTTCTCCGGCTTCAAAATATGGTAAAGTAGTAGAGTATTATTTAAGGGAAACTGAAGAAGAAGAATTAACAAACAATTGGACCGATATTCAGGCACAAAGTTCTTTAATTGGTTATGACACAGAAAAAAATGAATTTTTGCTAAAAAGAATTATAGAAATCTCGTCCAACCCTGGCGACATTGTTGCTGACTTCTTCTGTGGCTCAGGAACAACATTAGCAGTTGCAGAGAAACTTGGCAGACGCTGGATTGGCTCTGATTTATCAAGATATGCAATTCATATTACGAGAAAACGGCTCCTTGAAATTGAAAACTCAAAGGATTTAACCGATGAAGAAGGCAAAAGAAAATATGGCAGAAAAGCAAAACCTTTTGAAATTTTAAACCTTGGAAAATATGAGAGACAAATATGGCAGGTTAAGACATTCTCAAACAAAGACGAAAAACAGGCACTCTTTGAATATCTCGCTTTTATCCTGAAACTCTATGGTGCAGAACCCATCAGCGGTTTTACCCATATTCACGGTAAAAAAGGAAGCGCTCTTGTCTATGTTGGAGCAGTTGATGCGCCTGTAACCATTCAGGAAGTTACTGATGCTATACAGGACTGTAAAAAAGCTGAACAGAAGGAACTTCACATCCTTGGCTGGGAATGGGAAATGGGATTAAACGATGCAATTCAGGAGATTGCTAAAAGAGAAGGGGTAAGATTAAAATTGAGAATTATACCAATGGATGTTTTAGATAGTGAAGCAGTCCGAAGAAGAGACATTCAATTCTTTGAACTTGCCCATTTTAAGGTTGATATAAAAACAAAAGGAAAGAATGTTGAAGTTGAACTTAAGGACTTTGTAATTCCTCACACTGATTTCATACCTGATGATGTAAAGGATAAAATCAAAAAATGGACTGACTGGATTGACTACTGGGCAGTTGATTTTGACTTTAAAAACGATACTTTTAACAATGGCTGGACCTCTTACAGGACGAAGAAAGACAGAACCCTGAATTTAAAAGCAACCTATACTTATGAAAAAGCAGGCAAGTATAAAATCTTTGTTAAAGTAATCGACATCTTTGGCATTGATACATCACAAATTTATGAAGTGGAGGTGAGATAAAATGACAAACAACGCACCAAAAACCTGGGTTCAATACGATAAGACCCTTCCTTATATAGAGGACAGAGACCCATCAAAAAAGCCTACTTCTCATTTAATCAAGGATGGAGAAAATTCTTACAAGGTGGTTGAAGGAAGAAGACCAAGCAAGATGCTTCTTGTGAATAAATTAAGGGAAGAAGTAGACAGGTGGCGTGATGATGATTATCCAGGGGCAACAGATACTACAAGAGAACTTCTATATTTCTGGTTCTTTAATGACCACAAAGTAAATAATGAACCTTTCAAATTCTGGTTCTGTCAAAGGGAAGCAGTTGAAACACTCATTTATCTTTTTGAAGTAAGAAAATATAACGATTTAAAACCAGTGATAAAAACCTATGCAGAAAATTTCAGAAAAGACCTATTTAGCAATGCTGTTGAGTTTGTTGAAGATGTAGAAGGGAAAAGGAAACTTATCAGATACTTTCCTGAACTTGAGCAGGAAGGAGAACAGGAACTTCCTGAAAAAGGTCTTTTAAGATACGCCTTTAAGATGGCAACCGGCTCTGGTAAAACCTATGCCATGGCTTTAATAATTGTCTGGTCTTATTTTAATAGAATCAGGGGGAAGGACTCTCGTTATCCAGATAATTTTTTAATCATTGCTCCAAATGTTATTGTGTATGAAAGACTGGCGAAGGATTTTTCAGATAATAAAATTTTCTATTTTCTGCCTTTAATTCCACCGTCTTGGAAGTCATTTTGGAATATTAAGGTTACTTTGCGGGGG
>NZ_FMYU01000024.1:0-5862 GCF_900101285.1 Desulfurella multipotens | reverse complement strand
GTAAATCACCGTTTTTATAAATGCGATACTACCAAAAACCAATGTTGTTGACAAGAAAAAATATTGATGTATGCAACTCTATTTACCCTAAAATACCTAAAATCGTATAAAGTTGACATACCAGTCTGCTATTTAAGAAATGTAAAATGCTGATTTAAAAGCATTTCTTAGAATTCAGGGTTTTCAGAATTTGGGTTTATTCTGTATAGCTTTATGCGGTTATAATTATGTAAAGATATACTGGTTAAATTTGTTTATTTATTTGGCTTACCCTTTTTTATGATATTGGTTAAATTGGGTTCGGATTTTTTAATTCTCATCTTCTTTTAATAATTCGTAAATTTCCGCAATATCTTTAATAACTGTTTGCCATATTACTTCATAATCTACACCGAAGTAATCATGGGCAAGTTTATCTCTCATGCCGGAAATTTGTTTCCATGGAATATGTTTATATTTTTGCTTAACTTCTTTAGGCAGCTTTTTTGAAGCTTCGCCTATAATCTCTAAACTTCTAACAAATGCCCTTTTCAGATGTGAGTTATGAATAAAATCTTCATAAGATATATTACGAGAGGCATTTAGCAAATAATCGCATTCAATTAAATATCATCAATGTAATCTGAATAACTTCTGTTCATAAATATACAGCTTCCTGCAATACAGACTTTCCTGTGTTTGGTTTTAAAGCACTTTTTACACATTGGATGCCGAAAAAATCTATAAACTTATGGATGTTAGTCTAAAAACATCTGTGTATAGGATAATGTAGCACCTAAGAAAAAACCAAGAAGAAAAATAGACCATACAAGCTATCTGAAAGTGAAGTAATAACGATAATGATCTTATTCCATTTATCACACTACAGAAACTTCAAGTATTTTTATCTGGATTATATGTGCAACAGACTAAAGAAAGAACATAAAAAACAAGCTTATGTTTCTTGAAGACAAAATATCGCTTAGAAAAAGAGCAATTATTGAAACCGTAAACGATGAACTCAAAAATACACTACAACTGGAACACACAAGACACAAAAAACCCTATTAATGCTTTTGCCAACTGCTTGTGCACTCTAATAGCATATACCTATTTGCCAAAGAAACCATCTATAAGAAGATACCCTGATATGTTGGAGGCCGCTTAAATCGAACTCAGGTTAAAATAACATAAATAATCAAAAGAACGCAAAACAAACCATCAAAACTGTCATTTAAAAGTCTAATATTCTTTAACATGGTATACAATTGTTGGTACTAATTTTTATTGACAAAATAATATTTTAAACTAAAATGGTATAAAATTATATAAAATGTTTTACAATTTTATACCATGGAGGCTTTTAAATGGCAGAAAATAAGCAGAAATGTTTTGTGATGACCACTGATACTCTAAAAAAGTATGAAGAGTTTAAAAGCAAGGAAGGTTTAAGTTCTGATATGGATACATTTGCAAAATTAGTTAATTATGGACTTATGATGACAAGCCAATCGCTTGTACCAGTAGAAGTTGCAAGCGAAGCACAAGATAAGTTGGCAAAGGCAATGTTTGAAGTGGGACGTTTACAAGGACTTTTAGAAGAGTATCAAAAAGTAAAAAATAAAGGTTTTTTTAAACGTTTTTTCTGGGCCCTACAAGCAAACAAATAGTCTAATTAGTATTATTGTTTTTTTGTATTACTTCTAATTGAGGTGGTATATCCCAGTCCATAAGTATACACAGTTTTACAAAATTCCTAAGTGTTATGTTTGCATCACCTTTTAGAAGTCTAGAAGCTAAATCGTGGTTTAGGTATTTTGATAAATCATAGGTAGAATACCTATCTTTTATCTGTTTTATAGCTTGAGCGGATAATTTAATTCCAATATCCATATTTTTATTATAGATAAAAAAATAAATTTTTTCAACTTGACATTCCGTATATACGGAATATTATATGTGTGTATTCCGATTAATTGGAATACACAGGAGGTGTTTTTATGGTAAACTTTACTTTTATTTCTGATGTTTATAACCATACAACAATAAACGGTAAAATGTATAAAAGACTTAGATTATTTGGAAAAGAAAATGTAAGATATGGTATTATCTTTAATGAGCACAGTAGTATTGAAAAAAACACCTATGTAAAACTTATAGATTATGTATTAATAGACAAAAGTTTAAAGATAAACTCGTTTGAAACAATGCCATATTGTATTGAAAGCTTATTTGACACTGTTTATTTTTCTAATAAAGCAAAGCACTACATAATAGAACTTCATAAAATAATTGATTTCATTAAAGATGAATCTTTACATGAATTTATTAAAAAGGTTTTTTTAAATGCAAATTTGATAAGTAAATTCAGTGTGTTTCCAGCATCTATTAGAAGTCACGATAGTTTTAAACACGGACTTATAATACATACTATAAAAACAGCAAGGAAAGCTTTAGAAAGCTCATTGGGTCTTTCTCAGAAAGAGCAAGATTTTGCAATTACGGGTGCTTTACTACATGATATAGGAAAAACAAAAGCTTATACAAAAACAGGAGAAACTTTCGTATATCAATACACAAGCAAAGGAGATATGCTTGGACATAAAAATTTAGGCGTTGAACTTTTAAATGAATACTTTCAAGACTACAATATTCTATCGTTAGAAGATCAAATATATTTAAAGCATATTATGTACACACAGCACAATTTCGATTTTGATGTAAAATTATCAAAAGTTGCAGCTATAGTTAAAGAAGCGGATGAATGGGCTGCTGCAACGTAGAAAAAATAAGCCACATCCAAATACACGCAAAATTTGAGTCTTTTTTGAGCTGGGTAATGGTTTTCTATTAACTGAGTCCAAACATGTGCTCTAAGACCCCTTAAATTGCGTGTATGGGTAAACTGTAAAGTAGTTTTAAGACACTTTTGCAAAAATAAATTGACATAAGAATTAAAAGCAGTAGATTAAAATTAAGGAGGTTGAACTATGGAAAAACTTATAAATATCAAAATAGAAAAACTTCCAGAAGGTCTTTATCTTGCAACATCTGATGATATTCAAGGTCTTATTGCCCAAGGCAGAACAATTGAAGAAACTATTGAAATAGCAAGAGATGTAGCTAAAAAATTGATAGAGCTTCAAAATAAAGACTTTAGCGAAGAAGAAATTGTTTACAACAATCTTCAAATCCCAATTATTGTAGGTTTATAAGTAGTGGGTAGATTGTCTGGTTTTAAATATAGAGATGTTGTAAAAAGATTAAAAAAGTTTGGTTTTGAGTTTGCAAGACAGGCAGCTGGCAGTCACGAAATCTGGTATAATCCAAAAACAAACAAATATACAACAATTCCAAATCATCCAGGAGATATCCCTGAAGGCACTTTAAAAGCTATACTTAAACAGGCTGATGTAAAAATTGAAGAGTTTATAGAAAGTTGAAATTACGCTTTATGCGAAAATGTGAATTTTAGAGACATTTTCATTCAGGTTTGACACAAAAGATTGAACGGCCAAAATGGCCCACAAAAAAGTCTCCAAGCCCTATTTATATAAACCCCTTTTCCTTCAATATCCACTTTGCTTCTTGAGCACTTATTCTTAGGTAGATTGCAGTGGTGGTTAATGAAGAGTGTCCCAATAGGTCTTGTACAACTGTTACAGGAACTCCTGCTTTTAGTAAATCTATTGCTCTTGTATGTCTTAGAATATGTGGGTGAGAGATATCTTTTGGCAGGCCTGCCTTTTGAGCAAGCTCATAGAATTTTTTTCTAAAATTGCTATCTTTCAACCCTTTAAACACTGTGCCTTTTGTATCTGGAAACTGAGCTATAAATGTAGCCACTTCACTTATTATGTTTGCAGGCAAAGGCACTATACGGAATGTCTTTTTCTTTTGTTTTAGAGTAATAAGCTTTACTTCTGAGTTTCTAAAATCTATATCAGTATTGTCATCTATGCTTAATACTTCATTGAGTCTTGCTCCGGTATGTTTTAAAAACAAAAAAGCAATCCAGTATCTGCCACGTTTTTTACGATAGTTTTTATCCGACTTATCATAATAGTCCATAAACTCTTGAGTTATAGCGTTTAGCTGATCCTCGCTTAAGTATGCTATTTTTGTGTTCTTGTATGCTAAAGGCATACTGCTTGAATGCTTTATTAGAGCCATTCTATACTCCTTTTGGTTTACTTACATATTACTAATTAGCATAAATGGTTTTAAAAAGCAAAACAAACAGCGCTCTTTTGCAGATTGATGCTATTTAAAAAAAGCTAAAAGTCTAAAAACCATTGACAAAAAGCAAAAAATACAATAGCTTAATAAAATCTTTTGGCATTTTAAAAACTTTTTAAAGGAGAAAAGCTTATGACAAAAAATGAATTTGTAAAAGTTCTCTCAAAAAAAGCCAACTTGCCTCAAGAGCAAACCAAAGCACTGCTAAATGCCACGCTTGAGTCAATTGTGGAAGTTGTAAAATCTGGTGAAAAACTCTTATTTAGCGACTTTGGAACATTTTATATCTCAAACAGAGCTCAAAGAAAAGGAAGAAACCCTCAAACTGGAAAACCAATAACCATACCTGCATATAGGCTTCCTGCCTTTAGGGTAGGCTCAACATTCAAGAAAGCCGTAAATGAATTACCAAAGAAAGAAGAAAAACAAACCAAACAAACAAATGCAAAAAACAAAAAGAAGTAAAACAAAAAGGATACCATATAAACAAACCCTTTCTATTGCTTTTGGTGTATTTTTTCTCTTTACAAAAAGCTTTGTTTATGGCTAAATAAAAAAATACAGATATTTATTTAGGAGGTTTTATAAATGCCAGAGTCAATAGGAAAAACAGAACTAGCCAAACTATTGTCAGAGAAAACCAAAAAAAGCCAAAAAGACTCCTTAGAGTTTATTGATGCTTTTGTAGAAACTGTATCAGAGACTCTTTCTCAAGAAAAAGAAATAAACATAGTTGGCTTTGGAAAGTTCTATGTATCAAAAAGAGCAGCAAGAGTTGGCATAAACCCACAAACCAAAGAAAAAATTCAAATACCTGAATCCAAGCTTCCTATGTTTAAAGCAGGTGTAAAACTTAAAGAAGCCGTCAACGGCTAGTGGCTACTTTATTAAGCGATAGAAAAAATTTATCTATCGCTTGTTTTTGATTAATTTGGATACGACATTTGCTTTTCTTCAGCCGTTTTTCCCATTTTTACCCCTTAATAATAAATTCTCAACTCTTTCAACCGCATCTTTAACTTGCGGATTGTCTTGAAAAAACTGTTCCCAATTGATTTCGATTTTTCTGTAACTTCTAAATCGTTTTTTTGTGTGTAACTGCATGAAAGCTAACACCGCTGGGGGTAGATCTGTTGCTATATATATTAAATACAAAAATTTGTCAGTTATTTTCACATTGTATTTTGCCTTAAAATAATACAGCAAAACAAAATAGTTTTCATAGTTTTTTACCACATATCTGTTCATTCGGTAGCTTGTAAATTTAGTTGGGATTGTAAAGCTTCTATTTTTACCCAAATAATCTTCTATGTTTTCATCGGAAAACTCTGAAAAATATATATCTTTTAGTATAAGGTATTTTGCAAACTCAATGTCAAAAAATCTTTCCATAATCGTAGGCATCCTGAAAAACACTCTGCCTGTTTTTTTAGACACAACGGTTCTATTTTTCTGCCTGTTCTTTTGTGTTTTGTCTAGTAAATATTGCAGGTAAAAAACAAAGTTTTTTTGTATATTAATTTGTTTTAAAAGTTTTTGTTTTTCATCTTCCATTTTTACTCCTCCGTTTGTGCTTTTTAAAAGTTACTCGTTTTGTAACCAAATACCATTAAGTTACTAATGAAGTAACTTAATATACAGTTA